>NZ_BJXB01000030.1 GCF_007990775.1 Deinococcus cellulosilyticus NBRC 106333 = KACC 11606
TTACGCCCTGGGCGGCAGCCTGCCCGAGTGCCAGCGTCAGTGAAGCGATTCCAATCACGGACATCCATTTCTTCATCTCTCTCCTCCTTCAGGTGAGAACTGCAACACAGCGATTTCAGCGGCAGCGAAACCCTGTGGCATGTCTGGTTTGGTCCTTGGTTCACGCACATAGTAACACCCTGCTTTCGATCCGTCAATTGTGAAATCACTGTCCCACAAGGAAAAGAAATCGTTTTCAATGCGTGCTGTATGACATTTTTTGAATCAGATCAAAGATGTCCTGAGGGCCTCAGAAAATCTTGAGGGATTGCTTACATTCCCAATAAGAAAACAGAAGTGACGCCTGAAACGCCACTTCTGTTTTCAAACCTGCAAGTTTTATTCAGGATGTTTGGCACTGAGTTCCAGGAAAGCCTTGAGCATGGCCCGGTACTGGGCCAGAAACTGGGCTTTCTCGGACTTGACCTGCTCCAGACCCGTTTGCATTTCCTGCACTTTGGCATGGGCCTCGGAGAACATGCGGTCCCGGTCCAGGTTCGCTTCCCTGAGCAGTTCATCGGCACGCTTGCGGGCCTGGTCCAGAATGGCCTGGGCATCACGCTCGGCCTGTTCACGGATGGCCTCTGCTTCACGCTTGATGATCTCAGCCTCACGCTGGGCATTTTCCTTCATCTGGTGGGCGATCTGACCGGCAGAGATCACAGCACGCTTCAGGTCATCCTCGCCTGAACGCAACTCTCCAAGCTGGATCTCGAGATGCTGGATGCGGGTTTGCAGGTCGTTGGCGTTCACCAGCATCTGTTCAAACTCGCTGGAGAGGTTCTCCAGAAACTGCTTCACTTCCCGGCGGTTGTAGCCACTGACGGCACCCGAGAACTCCTGACTGCGAATGTCGAACGGTGTGATGTTCATAGAAAAATGGCACTCCCTATCCGGATGAGCGTGGCCCCAGTTTCGATGGCCAGCGGGTAATCGTCACTCATGCCCATGCTCAGCTCTCTGAGGTCCAGTTTAGCGTTTAAAGCTGCAACCCCATGAAACACCTGTCTGGCTGCCTCAGGCTGGTGGTAGGGTGCCATCACCATCAGGCCCTCCACCTCCAGACCAAGCTCGCGGGTGGTTTTCAGCAGTGCTGGAACCTCCTCAGCCGGACACCCGTGCTTCTGCACCTCACCATTATGCACCTGAATGAGGAGTTTGGGAGCCCTCCCCCACTTCTCGGCATAGCGGGCCAGGTCTGTGGCCTGTTCAGCATGCTCCAGCGTATGAATCAGGTGCACCTGCGAGAGATATTTGATCTTGTTGCTCTGGAGGGGGCCAATGAAATGCCACTCCAGCCTGGGATCGGTGAGCTCTTTCAGTTTGTCCCTGAGTTCCTGGCCCCGGTTTTCTGCCAGCCGGAAATGCCCAAACTGCAGCACTTTCTCCTGAATGGCCGAAATGGGCTGACCTTTGCTGACAGCAATCAGGTGCACTGTTGCAGGGTCCCTTCCAGATTCCACAGCACAGCGTTCAATGTCTTTCAGGAGAAGCGGCAACTGCACTTCATCCCTCCGTTCTCTGTCCAGAACAACATGCTGAATGGACCGGCATCCATGCACGTTCCCGCATCCTGATATCGTGTGAGCAGGTAGGATCGGTTCATAGGGGTAGTCTACACCACCCCTCAACTCTTCTCATGGGAGGGTCTCAGGGGGATTTCTTACTTTCCACAGCGAAAGCTGATGATTTTCATGTGAAAAGCCTTATTCTTCAATGGGAAGGCTGTTGTGTCTGTGATGTTCATCTGAGAAAGACCTCCTCTGAAAACACAGGAGATGAAGGCTTTCATGAAGTGCAGCTCTCACCTTTTGACCCACCACTTCACGCTTCTCACTGCACAATTCAGGAATAGTAGAGAAATACGGAGGAAGCATGCGTAAAAGACTGGCACTCACCCTGGCCCTGCTCAGCGTTCCTGCACTGGCCCAGCAACAGGGCACCCTGAGTGAAATTCGAGTACAAGGAGCAGATGACCTGCTCAGCAGCCTGATCAAAATTGAGTTGCCTTTTGTGATTGGCGATCCCATCAGCAAAGTCGATCCCAAACTTGCTGAACTGGCCGTGGAAGGCCTGGGTTTTTTCAAATCTGTGGATGCACGTCTGCTGGAAGAAAGCGGACAGACCATTCTGGTGGTGCAGGTGGAAGCCAACCCCACCATCACCCAGGTGGAGATCAAAGGCAACACCCTGGTCCAGTCCAGCCAGATTCAGGCCCTCCTGGAGAACCAACTCAACATCTCTGCAGGCACAACCCTCAACACCCTGCGCGTGGACCAGTCCCGGCAGTTGCTGTCTGAGGGATACCGTCAGGCGGGTCTGCCTTTCGCTCCAAAAGTCCAGACCGATCTCGCTGTGGACAAAGATGGGGTGAAACTCACCTACACCATCGACGAAACGGCCCCCATTGAAAGCGTGAAAGTGACTGGCAACACCCTGGTCACAGATGAAGAACTGCAGCAAGCCGTTGCCCCTCTGGTGCAGGCCAAAACCTTCACCATGCAGGTGTACCAGCAGGCCCTGCAGAACATTGCCAATCTGTACTCACGCAAGGGGTATCAGGGCAGTGGACCCAATGTTTCTGGTGCTGAATTGGCCGGGAACGTGCTGACCATCCAAGTGCGTGAGCTGAAAATTGGCAGCATCGACACCAGCAACCTGGGCGAAGGGGTTCAGCTGACCAGCAAGCCCGGGGATTTCCTCAACACCCAGAAATTGCTCGATGACGTGCGTGCCCAGGGCAACCGACTTGGCAAGTATGTCAGTGTGGAGTACCAGCAAGACCCCACCGAACCTGCAACCGTCAATGTCAGTTTCGTGCTGTCTGATCAGGCCACAGGCAAAGTTGAAAAGATCGTCATCAACAATGAAACCGCGCTCACTGAGGAAGAGTTGCGCCCCCTGTTGCGCCTGAAAGCGGGTGACCAGTTCAACCTGGAGCTTGCCCAGAACGATTATATGGCCATGCAACGGGCCTACCGGGAAAAAGGCTTTGAACTCGTCACCCAGCCCAATCCCATCGACTTCGATGGCACCACCCTCACCTTCAACCTTCGAGAGCTGAGAATTGGTGGCTATGAACTGGAGTGGAAAGGAGACCACCGCAGCCAGGAGCGTCTGGTTCTGCGAGAGTTGCCCCCCGCAGGCAGTGCCTTTAACAAGGACATCTTCAACAAGAGCCTGGAGCGCCTGATCCGCACAGGTTACGTTGCACCACCTGAGGTCCTCACCAAGGTCAACCCTGAAGACCCCAACAGTGCCATCTTCGTTCTGAAGCTCACCGAGAACAGCAACCGTTACTTCAGCCCAGCAATTGAGTACAACAGCCTGGGTGGAGGCTGGAGTGGAAGTCTGGCTTATGAGGACAACAACTTCTTCGGAACGGGTCACAGTGCCAGTGCCCAGGTCAGTGCCAGCCTCAATGAGGCCAACCAGCCCTTCAATGGACAGCTCAGTTACAGCATTCCCTGGCTGGACTTTGATTTCCTGGATTTTGCCACCACCCCCACCAGTGCTTCTCTGAGTGTGTACTCTATGGTGACGCCCAACCTTCCCATCAAGCGAACGGTTCCTGGCACCACAGATACAGAAGACACTGGACGCCAGTACTCTGAACGTGCCACCGGCTTCAGCGTCAACCTGGGTCGACCCATCACCCCCGAGTTGCGGGTTTCACTGGGATACAGCATGGAATGGACCCAGGCCTACCTTGAACGCCGCGCTGCAGGTGAAGGTGGCCTCCCAGACAATGACCCGGATCTTGTGGCCAGTTTCCCTCCAAACGGTCAAAACAGTCAGGTCTACAGCAACCTGTCTTTTGACAACACCAACTTCCCGGAATTCCCCAGCAGTGGGTTCAGAGCCAGTCTGGGAGCCTCGTACGGGTTCGGTTACACAGGCAGCACCCGCCTGAACTGGTGGCAATTGACAGGTGGCGGCCGCAGCTATTTCGGATTTGGCAACAAGATGGACAACGGCATGGACCAGTTCGCCGTCGCCCTGAGGGCAAATGCTGGAACCATTCTGGGCTCTGCCCCCGCTTCCCGAACCTTTGTGATTGGGGGCAGTGAACCTTCTGACCGTTTCACCCTTCGTGGGTACGACAACAAAGCTTTCACTGGAAGCAATTACTTCACAGCAAGCACAGAGCTCCGGTACAACACTGGCCTTTCCACAGGGTTTTCACAGGGACTCTATGGGGTTGCTTTCGTGGATGTGGGGGATGCCTGGACCAAATCCAGCGAATTCAAAGTCAATGTGGGGTACGGCCTTGGGGTGCAATTGAACCTGGGCACTTCCAGTTTCCTGCTGCCTGCCATCCGACTGGATTATGGCTTCAGTCCCGTCAACCCGAAAGGCAAGTTCCACTTCAGGCTGGGTTCTTTCTTCTGAGCCAGATGACAACACAACATCACCCCGGCATCAGCCGGGGTGTCTTTTTGACCATCGATTATCCTGCTTTGCACGTGCAGGTCTCAGCGCAGGATTCGAGGATAAATCACCACTTTGCTGCTGGGCTTGATGTCCGCCCGACTGACAATGCCCACCAGCACACTCCCTTTGAGGGTCTTCAGGCTGTTGACCATGTTGACGGTGTCAGCAGTGCTCAGGCCAGAAGGCAGGTTTTCCAGTGGAATCCCCTGTTCCTGTAAAGATTTGATGGCATCCAGAGCGAGGTTCTGCAGGAACTGGGTGAGTTCCCGGTTGGTCTTGACTCCGGTGGGGCCCACATTGATCAGCCTGGAGCGGATGGGTTGCTCTCGCACATAAAGCACCCTGTTGTCCAGCAATTGCATGTCCACACTGACCGGGAAACCCTTGATCTGGTTGTTGGTGGCCCGAATCACCACCAGCACCTCCCCGTTCAGGTTGCGCAGGTTCTGGGAGAGCACAGAGACCTGATCTTCACCAACCAGAAGTGCACTGGGTTTGCCTCTAGCGCCTCTGGAAATGGCTTTCAGTTCTGCCTGACGGATGGCACGGTCCAGCGCATCAATCCCCTCATCGGCCTGGTAGACCCCCTGAAAAACAAGGTCACCCTTTTCAAAGATGGCATCCTGGGTGCGTCTGGCCTCCAGTTCGGTTCGTTGCTGGTCCAGGCTGACTTTGAGCTGGGAGGATTCAGATTTCAGTTCCGCAATCTCCTCGGTCATTTTTTTGATGGAGCCTCGCAACTGGGCATTGTCTTTTTTCAGGTCTTCGGACTCCTTGATCAGCTGCGCCCTCAGGTACTGCAAACCGGAAACCTCTCCCTGAGCAGCCTGTCTGGCTTTCTTGAGGGATTCGTTTTCCTTCTTGAGGTTTTTTTGCTCTGTGCGCAAGGCATTGATGGTGGGGCTGATCTGCTTGATCTGTTGCTGGGCAGACTGATACTGGGCAAGTGCCTGCTGGTACTCTGTCTGGATCTTCTGATACTGTTCTCGCTCAGTGGTCAGATCGGCAACCATCTGGTCATAACTGCTGCGCAATTTTTTGTTCTGTGCTTCCAGATTGGTGCTCTTGATTTCAAGCTCCCGGATGCTCTGTTCAAGCACCTGGCCTTGTTGAAAGAGGGCAGCTGCACGTGAGTTCAGTTTCTGGTTCTGGGATTCAAGAGCAACCCTGTATTCCTTGAGCTCATTCACTTCTGCTTTTAGACTGTCAGATTCCTTCTTCAGGCTGTCCCTGGCCTTCAGTGCTGCCTCACGCTCGGAGCTGAGACGAACCACATTGTCCTGGGTGACTTTCAGCGCAGCCTCCAGCTCTTCTTTGTTTTTTCGGAGGGGAGCAATCTGCACCTGCAGTTCCTGCAGTTCCTTGCGGTACTGTTCAGCTTTGCTGATGGTGACAATCGCCTGCTGGTTCACCAGTGCAAAACCCAGCATGCTGAGAAAACTGATCCCCATTCCTGTCGCCACCGCATAGATCAGGGCTGTGGTTTTGGGCCTGAGGCCAAAAAGACGGATATGACGCCTGCCCACCCGTCTGGCCACGTTGTCTGCAACGTAAGCAATCAGACCGGCAAGCAGAACCACAAAAACGAGGAGCACCCAGAGCATCCTGACCTCCTCTTATTCGCTGGCCGCTGGGACAGGGTCCAGAAGCATCACAGGACCCTGAGCCTGCAAGCAGCAGACATGGACATGGAACCTCACAGGAGCATCGGTCATGGTCTTCCGTGGGTTCTCAGAGTTCGAAGTTTTCACCGAGGTAGTGCCTGCGGGCGCTGTCATCGCGGGCAAACTCTTCCGGGGTTCCCTGGAAGCGCACCTGTCCATCGTACATCAGGTACACCCGGTCACAGAGGGCCATGGTTTCCCGCACCGCGTGGTCCGTGATGAAAACCCCCAGCCCTCGACGCTCACGCAATTCTTTGACCAGGCGCTGGATCTCGGCCACACTTTTGGGGTCTACACCTGTGAAAGGCTCGTCCAACAGGATGAAATCCGGGTCTGTGGTCAGTGCACGGGCGATTTCCAGACGCCTTCTCTCGCCCCCAGAAAGCTGATACGCAAAGGAGTTTGCCAGTTTTGTGAGACCAAATTCCTCCAGCAAGGAATCTGCACGGTTCTCCTGATCCTGCCTGGAAAGATTCTGGAATTCCAGAATCGCGAGCAGATTGTCTCTGGCGGTCATTTTACGAAATGCACTGGGTTCCTGGGGCAGGTAGCCCAGCCCTTTTTTGGCCCGGTGGTGCATCGCCAGACTGGTGATGTCCTCCCCTTTCAGGGTGATCCGGCCACCGTTGGGGCGAACAAAACCCACCATCATGTAAAAAGTGGTGGTCTTGCCCGCACCGTTGGGACCAAACAGTGCAACAATCTCGCCCCGCTTGATGTTGAGGTCGACGCCACCCACCACAGTTCGTTTTCCGTATGATTTGTACAGCCCTGAGGCTTTAAGTTCCAGAAGGTTTGATGAAGTCATCAGTGTTCACGTTAGCATGCTGCAGGATGTGACCCATGAGCAGAAAAAACCCCGCTTCTCGCGGGGAGGAAGGGCTTCATGACAGTGTGCCACCTCTGCATCAAACTCACTGCAGGGTGCTGAGGAAAGCGTGCAGGTCTGCCACCTTTTCGTCACTGATCTGGTTGGCAGCAAAGTGCGGCATGGAGGGTTGCAGGGTCTTGCCTTCCGGGGTCTTGCCTTCGCGCAGGGTGGTGTTGAATTCTGCAACAGACCACTTGCCCACCACACCAGCAAGTTTGGGACCAAAGCCTCCTTCAGCGTTGGCACCGTGGCATCCAGCACAGTTGTTGCTGACAAACACTTCTTTGCCGCTGTCGACATTGCCGCTGGCCTGGGCAGAGTTGCCACCGTTGCTCTCAGGGTTGTTGCCGGTGTTGTTGATCACGTCTCCACCAGCAGGGCTGCCAGGGCTCTGACGTTCAGGGTCATCTTCCTGTGTGCCAACAGTTTCAGAAGGTGCCGTGTCAGGTTTGGCCTGATCGTTGGTGGGGTTGTCTGCAGCATCATCGATGGGCTTGTCCACTTCGGCGTTGCCTTCAATGTCCCCTTCCTTGCCCGGGTCCTCTGTGGGATTTTCAGGATGATCAACGGTGGTTCCTTCTGCACCGGACTCTCTGGCCTCTTCCGGGCTGGGAAGGCCCTTGTCATCGTGTCCAGCTTCCACGCTGTGGGCACTGCCATCCCGCACACCCAGATTGTAGGCGTAAATTCCACCCCCCACCAGAAGCACGGTGAGAATGGTGATGTTCACAGCAAAACGGTTCATATGTCCTCCTCGGTCTGGCTTGCAGCCTGTTCGAATTCTTAGGCTACATCATGAAGACTTCCATTTACAGGTCTTTTCAGACAGGTTTATGCCTCATCTGGTGGCAATGCCACCAGGCAACCCCTGTTCGGCGTGAAACCCTTTGACAACACTTCACTGTACGAAGCCCTGTCGGGACGCTTGTCCCTTTCATGGCGGGTCAAGGGTCAAAAGGGCTTGCATGGCCCGCATGCATTCTTCCCGGTACTGGTTCAGGTCTGCCTGATCGTCAAACAGGAACTGGATGGCCAGACCATCAAGCACAGCCCGCATCAGTTTGGCCTGTTCCGGGGTCCGGGCGATCCCCACCTTGAGCATGTCGGTGTTGTCAAAAAGCATCTGCGTGAGAAGACGCAATTCATAGACTTTGGTGCTTGCAGACAGAAAATCCAGATAGACCGTGTAAAACCTCTTGGTGTTCAAGAGGCCATAGAACTGGTTTTCCACAAACACCTTCAGGCGGTCTTCGGTGGTGCCCTGTTGCCGCACTGCCCGGGTGGTGGCCACCGTGATGGTGCGCACGAAACGCTGCAGCACCTCTTTGAAGAGGCCTTCTTTGCTGCCAAAGTAATACACCAGTGTTCCCTTGGCGACCCCTGCCTGCTGGGCAATGTCAGAGAGCGTCACACTGGCATACCCCCGCTGGTAAATGGCGTGGTAAGCCGCCTGAACAATGTGGGTGCGGCGCTGTTTCTCTGCTTTTGGATTGACGGTTCTGGCCATAAGGGTTCTGGGAGAGGCCAACAAAAAGGCCGGGCAAAATTGCTTCTGCCCAGCCATGTTAGCACTTTTGCTGCCTGCGTTTACGCCTCAATTGGCTGGCTTGCGGTCGTAGGTGGTGACCATGTAGGGCAGGGTGGTCTGGTGGTAACGGCCTTTTTCGTCGAACCAGTACACGTAACTGCCATTGGTCTGCTCAGACTCAGCCCGGGTGACTTTACCGTCCACCAGTCCATTAAAGATCTCCTTGCCATCGTAACTGTACAGGGTGATGTACTGTCTGGTGTTGGCAAAGTCGAGCACCTGACGCCTGAGCTGGTTCTGGGTTTCGCTGCGGCAACCCACCAGTGCCAGCGCAATGACTGTAAAAGCAACAATGGATTTCTTCATGTGCACCTCTTACCCTCTGTTACGCTTTCAGGGTCCAAAAAGATCCCGTGGTCGTTCAGGGAGCAGGGGGAGCGTCTACAGGGGCTTCCTCACCCATGTCTTCGGGCATGTCCATCTCTTCGCCCATGTCCATCTCTTCGCCCATGTCCATGTCTTCACCCATGTCCATGTCTTCCGCCTGTGCAGGTGCAGGGGTGTCCACGTGGACCACTTCACCGTTCAGTTCAACCGGCACTTTGGCAATGTGGGCCTGCATGACTTTGTAGGCAGCACTCTGTTTGATGGTGGTGGCCAGTTGCTCTCTGGCCTCTTCAAAGGGCACCAGACCTGCTTCATTGCGCTTGTTCACGACCAGCAGGTGGGTGCCGAACTGGGTGGTCACCTGCTGCAACTGTCCAATGGGGCCTTCAAAGGAAGCCTTGTCGAATTCGGCAACGGTTTCACCTTTGGAGAAGCAGCCGAGGTCGCCGCCCTGTGCAGCGCTGCCCGGGTCCTGGGATACTTCCTGGGCCACTTTTGCAAAGTCTTCACCAGCGTCCAGACGGGCCTTGGTGGTGGCTGCAATTTCAGGGGTCTGCACCAGAATGTGCTTCACACAGGCCTGTGCAGAACGGTTGAATTTGTTTTTGTCCAGGAGGTACAGGATGCGCAGGCCTGCCTCGGGCACTTCCGCCTCTGCCTGGAAGGTCAGGTTGTTGATCCAGTTCTGGGTGGCAATGTCACGGCCAATCAGTTCGCGCAGGAAAGCCTCATCACGGATGCCTGCATCTTTGATGGCCTGCAGGTAAGCGGCCTCATCGGGGAAACCTGCCTTGATTTGCTGGATCTGGTTGTCAATGACAGCGGGATCTGCAGCAAAGCCCTTTTCCACAGCCATGTTGGAAGCCACAATCTGCTGAACCACATCTTGCAGAATCTGTTCGCGGTAGGGGTTGAAAAAGGCATAATTCTCAGGGGAAGCTGTCATGCCCTGCTGGTTGAGCAGGCGGCCAGCGTAAGCCTGATATTCGGTTTCAAATTCAGCCAGCGTCAGTTCCTGGTCGCCGTAAGTGGCGGCCACTGCGTTGGGATCAGCGGGAATTTCTGCAGTGGGTGCAGCAGGAGCATCAGCGGGTGGGGTGGGAGCGGTCTCCTGGGCGAAGACAAAACCTGCCATGGCCAGCGTCAATGTGATCAGATGTCTTTTCATTTCATTCCACCTTAGCAGAGAAAGAGAAGCTTGGATAGCGTTTTTGGCACCAAAGGAGGGGCCTGATTTCATGCCCTTTTGACCGTGACAGACGATCCTGAGAAATTGTTTTTACAGCAGCATGAAAACGCTTCACTGTGATACACAAACCCCACATGCAGTGGTTTCTCTCACCTGCCTTTGCTACACTCGGGCCGTGTCGAGTTTGCGATTGATTGAAGCGCCCTCCAGGGACCATTATGACGAGGTGGTGGCCACACTCCCCTACACCAGTCCTCTTCAGGCATGGGGGTTCGGGGAAGCCCGCAAAACCCTCGGGCAGGAAGCCCACCGTTTCCTGATCCAGAAACAGGGCAAAACGGTTGGGGCTGTTCAGATCCTCCGAAAACCCCTGGTGGCGGGTTTCAGCCTGCTGTATGTTCCCAGGGGACCTGTCTTCGAGAATCCCGATGACCTGCTGGATCTCCCAAAGGCCATTCGCAGCTTTGCCAGAGCCACCGATCTCAGTGTCAAAATTGAGCCCCCCAACCCCATTCCCAGCACCGATCCACAGGAACAGGAAATTCCTGAACAGCTGGGAATCTGGAAGCGGGCCAAAACAGAACAACCCGAACACACCATCGCCGTGGATCTGCGCCTCGGTGAAGACGAACTGCTGAAAAACCTCCACCAGATGGCCCGCAGAAACGTCAAAACCGCCCAGAAACTGGGAACGGTGGCAGGCCGGGATGAAAATTTTGAGGACTTCTGGCATATCTTTGAATCCACCAACGAACGGGCAAAGCTCGGGCAGTATCCCAAAAGCTATTACACCACCATGCTGAATGCCATGCAGGGCAGGCACAGCGAAGCCTACATCGTGCTGGCCCGCCATGAAGGAAAAGCCCTCGCAGGAGGATTTTTTGTGGCGGTGGGAAAAGGCACATATTACCTGTATGGTGGCTCCATCCGGGATGACCGCCTGACCCCTGAAGGTGAACCTTATAAAGACGTGAAAGCCCCAACAGCTTTCTACTGGAATGCCATGCTGGACGCCAAACGCAGAGGCTATGAATTTTTTGATTTCTGGGGGATTCCAGCCAGACTCTCTGAAGACAAGCACTCTTTTGGGGTCTTCAAGATGAAAGAGAACTTCGGGGGCTTCAAACTGTGGTACCCGGCGTACGAAATCGACCTGAACCCTCTGGCCCCAGTGGTTCGCAAAATGCTGCAGGCCAGAAAGCGCCGCATCAACATCAAGATGCGTGGAACGGCTGAGGACGTCCTTTAAAGGCCGAGAGCACAGGGCCGAGGGCAGAATGTTCTGCCTTGTGAGCGCCTGAATCAGGGGTAAGACAGGATTGAGAGCAAAAAGAAAAAATCTTTAAATGGATTTGCAGGACTCTGGGCGCTTCCTGTAAATCCATTGTGAGATGGGACTTCTGGATGTGCAGGTGGTCTTGCTGAATGCTTTAAAGTCTGTTCAGAAAATCACATGACTGGACAGTAAAAGCTCTCGGCCCTCGGCCCTCGGCCTTCCACCTTTTGCTAAAGTAAAACCACATGAAGCCCGTTGCACTCATCGGTCCCCACCAGCCTGAACTCCCCGAGGTCCTCAGGCGCGTCTTTGAAGAGAGCCACCTGCAGCTGGTGCCCCACACCCTGCCGCAGACCCATCCAAGCAGTGTGCTGCAGAGCCTGTCCACCCTGGGCTATGCGGGAGGACTCATCAGCGATGATTTCAGTGAGTCGTACTTTTCGTACTGTGCCCGGGTGGGCGTTGAAGCCCGCCGCATCGGACGCATCGACACCCTGAGCAGCCTGGGTGGGGGTTTTGATGCCACCCACACCCTGGAAGACAGCCTGTTCCAGTGGATGGAGAACAGCGGTTACCGTTCTGCCGGAGCGAAAGTGATGGTGATCGGGGGAAACTTCAAGGCCAAAGTGGCCTTGCAACTGGCGAGACTTGGGTTCGTGTCGGTGATGCTGGCTGCCCAGAGCATGTCGGTGGCCGAAGACCTCCTGAAGGTGGTTCCGGTGGGCATCGAGAAATACCCACTGGTGGTGGGAGGGTACACCTTTGCTTCTTTCATGGAGCAGCAGGACCTGCTGATCATCACAGAAGATGTTGGCAAGTTGCGGTTCCAGCCCTACCATCAGGTGATGGACCTGTCGGACACCTATGGTCAGGTGATTGCACAGGATGGGGCACACGTGTGGGACAACAGCCAGCTGGAAATTCTGCGCCTCAGCCACCAACTGAAGTTTCTGACCGGGCGTGGCATTGCCCCGAGCCTGATCCAGTGGGCCTGGCAGGCCGTGCGGGAAGGGGCCTGAAGTGCAGCTCAAACTGTACACCTGCGATGTGCTGTATTCCGGAATGGGAACCCCCAGAAACAATGGGGCCATTGTGGTCTCTGAAGAACTCATTGTGGCCACGGGCACACCAGATGAATTGAAACAGATGTACCCGCAGGCCGTTTTTGCAGGGCACCACAGAGTGATCGCTCCAGAGCCTGCCAACGCGCACACCCATCTGGACCTCAGTGCCATGCCCTACACCGAAAAGCCCTACACCGAATGGATTGGTGAGGTGATTGCCTTTTCCCGCACAGGCAAGCGCAATCTGGAATCGGCTTTACAGGGTTTGACCCAGACGGCCCGCAAGGTGGGAGACATCGTCACCGAAGAGAACGTGATGGAAGCGTTGTTGCAACACGAATCTGCTCAGGGGATCGCCTACTGGGAGGTCATCGGGGTGAATCCTGAGCATGCAGACCCCATCTTTCAGGCCACGGTGGAACGTTTGCGAAGGTGGCGCAAGCTGGAACGTCCAGGGGGCATGAAAGTCGGGCTCAGTCCGCACACCCCCCACACGGTCTCTGGAAAACTGCTCAAAATGCTCTGTGAATTTGCAGATGCCGAGGGCTTTCCCATGCAGATCCATGTGGCAGAACACCCGAGTGAACTGGAGTTCCACACCTCCGGCACCGGAGATCTGGCCCGTGCCGTGGAAGGCTGGTCAGGACAGAAGACCACAGACATTCTGGGCCACGCCAATGGACCCACCATTGTGGAGCACCTGCATCTGCTGGGTGTGCTGAAAACCCGTCCCACCCTCATTCATGTGGTCAACGTTCATGAATCGGACATCCGCCTGATTGCCGAAGCAGGCTGTCCGGTGGTGACCTGTCCCAGAAGCAACCAGGCACTGGACTGTGGTGTGTTCAACTGGCCTGCTTTTGCCCAACATGGGGTTGAAATTGGCATGGGCACAGACAGCACAGGCAGTGGCAAAACCCTGAACATTCTGGATGAGATTCAGTTTGCCAGCACCCTGTACGGAGAGGAGGTGCCCCTGCGCTCTCTGGTCCGTGCTGCCGTCAAAGGCAATTACCGGGTGCTGGGCCTGAACGTGCCGTTTCTGAGGCGCGGCGAACCGGTCAGTAACCTGCAGTTCTGGTCATTTTGACTTGTGCTGGGCGTACCAGATGTAAAAACTGGTGGAGTTGAAGGTCATGAATTCCAGATCGCTGATGGACATCATGGTGGGCTTGCCAGGGGCCTGCTTGGTGTCCAGAATCCCCAGCAGCCGTGACTTGAAAGGGCCAGATTCAATGGTCCAGTAATTCACTTTGTTGCCCTCATACAGGCCCAGATACGTGACTTTTTCTGTTCCAATAAAGTCCTTGTAGTTGCCCGACCAGCCAAGCAAGATCAGGCTGCGGGACTGGGGTTTCTGCTTTGGATAGGACAGGGAGACCGCCTGGGCGGGCAAGCCTTTCAGGTACCCTTGCTCCCACATGAACATGTCCAGCAATTCTGTGGGGCTCGGTAGACGCTGGGCCCCTGCAGCTTTGCCCTGCCAGAATTGGTTGAGCAGAGCACTGTGGTCTTTTGCAAAAGCAATTGCACCTGCAAACATCAACAAAGCTGTCAATTTCTTCATGTCACCAATGATACTGTTTTGAACCAGACCGCACTGGTTTGAACATGTCAAACGCATTTTGGACCCGGTAGATGTTTTGGCGTATACCGCTTGAGTCCTCTAGGCAGGTTAAACTGTGGGCGTATGTTAACTTTCGAGCAAAAACTGCGCAATTACGCCGAAATTGCCGTGAAAATCGGCATCGGTCTCAAAGAAGGCCAGCGACTGCTGGTGCTGAGCCCCGTGGAAACCGCCCCTCTGGCCCGACTGGTGGTGGAAGAGGCCTACAAAGCTGGAGCCCGACTGGTGGATGTGCTGTGGAGCGACGATGCAGTGCAGCTCGCCCGTTTTCAGCATTCCAGAATCGACAACTTTGACGAGGTGTCGAACCTCAACCTGAGCGTCCAGATGGAATACGCCAGCAAAGGTGATCCCGTGCTTTCCATCCGCGCCACCGACCCCAACCTGCTCAAAGGCCAGGACCCCGAGAAGGTCAGCAAGTACAATCTGGCCTTCAGCAAGTCTCGCAAGCCCTACCTGGAACTGGTGCAGGTCAATGCTTTCAGCTGGACCCTGATCAGCGCACCGATCCCCAGCTGGGCCGCCTCTGTGTTCCCCGATGTGCCTGCCGAAGAGCAACAGGACAAACTGTGGGATGCAATTTTTGCTGCCACCCGCGCCGACCTGGAAAACGGCCTGCAAGCCTGGCAGGAGCACATTGTGGCTCTGGACCACCGTGCAAAAACCCTCAATGGCAAAAACTACAGTGCCCTGCACTTCAAGAGCACAGCCACTGACCTCACCGTGGGACTGCCGGAGGGCCACTTCTGGGAGAGCGCCCAGAACCCCAACCGCGCAGGTGACCCGTTCTGCGCCAACATCCCCACCGAGGAAGTCTTCACCCTGCCTCACCGCGAAAAAGTGGATGGCGTGGTTCGCAGCACCAAACCGCTCACCTACATGGGACAGCTGATGGACGGCTTTGAAATCACCTTCAAAGACGGTCAGGTTGTGGACTTCAAAGCAGAACAGGGCGAAGATGCCCTGCGCAAACTGCTTGCCACCGATGAGGGAGCCACCCGCCTCGGTGAAGTGGCCCTGGTGCCCACCTCAAGCCCCATCAACCGCTCTGGCATTTTCTTCTACAACACCCTGTACGATGAAAACGCCGTGTGTCACATCGCTCTGGGCAGCGCATACCGCCACAACATGCATGGAGGCGTGGACCTCTCCACCGAGGAATTCAAAGCCCGGGGCGGCAACGAAAGCCTGATCCACGTGGATTTCATGATCGGCAGCGACGACATGGATGTGGACGGTCTCCTGCCTGACGGCACCCGTGAACCGGTGATGCGTCAGGGCGAATTTGTGATCTGAGCCCCAAACCAAAAACATCCCCTGCATGCAGGGGATGTTTTTGGTTACCAGACTTCAGCTTCGAGTTCGACTCCTTCGAGATCCAGCCCTGAAACGGCCTCCCACACCTTCTGACCTTTGAGTGGGTGCACCCAGTCTGGCAGGATGTCTCCGAGGGGTTTCAGCACAAAGGCACGCTCCCACATTCGGGGATGCGGAAGGGTCAGGCGTTCGGTGTTCAACACCAAGTCGTCATAGGCCAGCAGGTCCAGGTCCAGGGTCCTTGCACCATTTTTGATGAAACGTTCCCGGCCACGGGCATGCTCGATGTTGAGAAGTTCTTCCAGCAGTTCTTCAGGGACAAGGGTGGTTTCCAGAGAGACCACGGCGTTCAGGTAGTCTTCCTGTGCATCCACGACCCCCACAGGGATGGTGCGGTACAGGCTGGACTTGCCCTGAATGGTGCCCAGTTCATCCAGCCAGTCCAGTGCGAACTGGAAACTGGAGACCACATCTCCAAGGTTGCCGCCCAGGGCAATCAGGGCCAGACTCATCTCACACGCTCCACTTCTGCATACACATCCCTGAACACCCCTGGGAGGGGCGCATGGGGTTTGTGCACACGGATCAACAGCCTCTGCAGTCGGGGGTGTTCCATCATCAGGCGGTCTGCGATGGTGTTGGCCAGCACCTCTATGAGGTAATAGCGTTTGGCGGTCACCTCGTCCTGCACCGTGAGGTACACCTTTGAATAATCGATGGTGGATTCCACATCATCGGGAATGCCTGCGAAGTCAAAAAACAGCTCTGCATCCACCACAAAACGCGCCCCGAGGCGTGTTTCCTCCTGAAACACCCCATGCCTGCCGTGAAACTCCAGACCAGAGAGCACCACTTTGCCCAGAGGCTGGTTGGCAAGCGTCGGGGGCACTTTTTCAGCAGAGTAATGGTAGCGGATGGCTGCACGGAGCGCCTCATCGTTGAGGCCATCAAAAATGGGACGGTTGTGCAACGCTTCCAGGGCACTGATCAACAGGTGCTCGGGCAGGATCTCACTCTGACCGAATTGCTTTGCCACAATGGCTGCCGTTTCCATGACCTCCCCCACCCCGCTGGACATGCTGATGGATTTCTGGTCCCTGCGGGTGGTCGGAGGAAACAGACGTTTCAGGCGCTTTCGGAGGACTTCCGGTGTGAATCCATGTTCAGTGATCTGCGTCTGAAAAGGGTAAGCTTCCCGCAACAGGCCCAGCAGAAGGTGTTCCATCAGGACTTCATCATGCCCGAGGGCATGGGCTTCTTCACGGGCATGCTGGAAAGCAGTTCGGGCGGCTTGGGAATACTGCATACACAAGGATTGTATATCAGTGGTCAGCCATCAGCGGTCAGCCGTCAGCAAAACCAGTGGGATGTTTTTCAGATTCTGGTTCAGACAAAAATAAAAAGGAGAATCCAGATGGATTCTCCTTGAAAGCTGAGAGCTGAATGCTGATCGCTGTTGGCTTATCGAACCACGTCGTAGAAGGCGGTGTCGGTGATCCACTTGTCCTGAGGGATGGGTTTCACGATGATGGAGAGCTTCTGGGCCAGTTGCTTCTGACCGCTGGCGTTCACACTGGCGAAGCCACTCTGCTGGTCCTCAAAGCGGGCCAGGGTGTTCAGGTCCAGTTGGGTCTTGCTGGCCAGGGCCAGAACCTTGTTGCGGCCATAAGGGGCAGCGATGTCGAAGGTGAACTGGTCGTTGGTGTCAGGGAAGACCTTGGTGGTGTTGGCCTTCACGAAGTTGCCACCGCCAGCGTACTTGTTGGGGAGAACCATGTCCACGGTGCCGTCTGGGCCCACGTTGAACAGGTAGATGTAGGCGTCCTGGGTGACTTTGACGTACAGTTTGATCTGTTCGCCGGGACGGTAGTCCGGATCGGTTCCGGTCTTGTTGACCCAGGTGTCGACTTTGAGTTCAGTGGGAACGGGGTTGACAATGATTCGCTGGGGACTGACCAGGGGGGCTGCAAGTGCGGTGGTAAGTGCGGTTGCGGCAAGAGCGCCTAAAACAAGTGTGTGTCTTTTCATGCATTCACCTTACCTGTCTGGCCTTGTACAACCGTGATAAAACCGGGCCAAATCTTTAATCAAGGTTTGATTTTTCCTGAATTTTTTCTTGGGAAAACTGTAGCCACGTTGAATTTCTCAAAAAATATGCCGTCCTGGACATCTAAACGCTTCTGAGCGCAGACCAGACTTTCAGGGCCTGAACATGGGCGGGAACATCATGCACCCGCACCATTGCAACGCCCACACCTGCCCCAAAAAGATGCACTGCAATGCTGCCAGGATCACGGCCTTTTGCGTCTGGAACGTTCGCCAGACGATCAATCATCTTCTTTCTGGAAACCCCGAGCAGCACCGGGTGGGCTGTCAACTCAGGGAGATCCCGGATCAACCTCAGGTTGTGCTCCAGGGTCTTGCCAAAACCGATTCCGGGGTCCAGCATCACTGAAGGCACACCTGACTGCAGGGCCATTTCTGCTTGCTGGAACAGGAATTCTTTTACCTCGCGGGTCACATCCTGATAGGTGGGATGTTGCTGCATGGTGCGAGGTTCGCCCTGCATGTGCATGATGATGGCCGGAGCCCCTGCTTCAATGCACACCCGGACCATCTCAGGATTTCGCAGGCCTGTGACATCATTGACGATGTGCGCTCCTGCTTTCAGAGCAGCACGGGCCACCACAGGTTTCATGGTGTCGATGCTGATGAGCACCTTCAGGTCCTGCACGGCCTCAATCAGGGGAAGCACCCTGCGGAGTTCCTCCTGTGCATCCACAGGATCTGCGCCAGGACGGGTGGATTCCCCACCAATGTCCAGCACCAGGGCTCCTGCCTGCACCATGCTTGCAGCCTGTTCCAGTGCATCTTGCAGGTGGTAATGCTGTCCTCCGTCACTGAAACTGTCTGGAGTGACATTCAGGATGCCCATCACTGCAGTTCCCGTCCAGTTCACACGCTGCCTGTTTTGAAAGGGCACACTGCCTGGAACCTCAATTCCGAAATCAAGGTGAAAGGTGTTCACGGGAATCAGAATAAGCGATCAGGGGTCAGCCGTCAGCCATCAGCGGCCAACCCTTAAACCATTCCACGAGAAATTCAGTTGGTCTCGCAGCCATTGGCTCTACACACCCACATGCTGTGACAAACACAGCTTTTGCTCAGGCATTGCTTCAGGGCTGAAAGCTGATGGCTGACGGCTGATGGCTCTTCAGGACAGCAGCTTGTAGTAGATGGCGTTGGCTTCCAGCACCCCGTGAATGTTTCTGGCATAGGCAGGAATGGAGCCCACAAAGCTGTATCCTGCGAAACGGTACAGCCTTTCGGCCTGGTCTCCGAGCACAGTGTCCAGAAAGAGGGTGGAGCGGCCCAGTTTCCGGGCAAGGGCTTCCACAGTGTCCAGCAGAGCTTTCCCGAGGCCCCGGCGTCTGTGGGTGGTCAGCACGATGAGCTTGGCGACCTCGGCACGGTGGTTTCCGTTGGTGCGGGTTTCCAGGTTGAGTTGCACGGTGCCCACCACCCGGCCTTCATCGAGGGCCACCAGAAGCCGTTTGTGGCCTGAGGCCACTGCTTCTTCAACAGACCTCCAGTATTCCTGCACTTCGGCTTCCGGGAGGGGCACCACGAAGCCGATGGAACTCCCCCCTTCTACAGCGTCTCTGAGCAGGAGGGCAAAATCCCGGCGGTGCTGGCGAATCTGTTCTGCGTTCCATTCCTGAATCATGCTGACTTCTCCGATCATGGTTTCCTCCTTCAGAGCACAATGCTTCTGGAATCAGGTTCTTCTGTTGTGTGGTTGTGGGCAGGTGGGGTCTGGATGCGTTTTCCCATCAGGGTCAGGCTGCGTTCCTGATCATCCAGAACGGCAATGTTGGGGAGTTCCCCGTGAATTTCGAAACCCAGGCTCCTGAAAAGGTTCAGGCTGGGGGTGTTGTGGCTGAAAATGAAAGCCAGCAAGGTGTGAAACTCCAGGGTGGGTGCGTGGTGGATCGCTTCGGTGAGCAGAACCCTGCCGAGTCCCTGCCTGCGGTATTCGGGGTGCAGGTAGATGCTGACTTCTGCTGTGTGCCTGTAGGCAGGGCGACCATAAAAAGGGGAAAAACTCAGCCAGCCTGCGATTCTGCTGTTGTCCTGCACGACCCACAGGGGGTACTGTTCGGGGGTGTGGGCTGCAAACCAGTTCCGGCGGCTTTCTACACTGACCGGTTCCAGGTCTGCGGTGACCTGTCTGGATGCCACTGTGGAGTTGTAGATGTCCACAATGTCTTTCAGGTCGCTGGGTGTGGCGTTACGAATCTGCACCATCGCTCCTTCCTGCCTGATCCTTTAAAGATCAGGTTTCGTGATGGATAGGTCAAGAGTATTCAGCTTCCAGAGAGGAATCAAGCGGAAGAAGTGAAACTGTCGCATCAGGTTTTTCGATGGATCTTTTGTCGGGATCTTTTAAACTGAAAGCATGGTAGAGACCGATCAGCTGCTGGCTTTTGAACGCATCGTCCGGGAAGGCAGTTTCTCGAAAGCTGCTTTTGCCCTGGGCATTTCCCAGCCCACCATCAGTGCCCGCATCCAGGCGCTGGAAAAAAGCCTGGGAGGAGCGGTTTTCACCAGAGGCCGCACCGTGCACCTGACCGAGCGGGGAACCAGTTTTCTGCCTTATGCCCGCCGTGCCCTGGCGGTACTGAATGATGGTCTGAATGCCGCTAAACTTGCTGCCAGTGGAGAGCAGGGTGCTCTCAGGGTGGCTGCGCTTCGCTCTCTGACGGTGCATTTGCTGGCCCGCTCCAGTGGGGTGTTCATGGAGCGCTTTCCAGAGGTGCAGTGCACCCTCTTTGAAGGGGACCACTGGCTGGTGATCGAGCAGTTGCATGATGGTGTGGTGGAACTTGGCCTGATCTGTTATCCCCCTCTGGATTACGGTGTGGCGGAGGTGCGGCCCCTGCTGCGCATGATTGAGCCGATCATTCTGGCGGTGCATCCCAGCCATCCCCTGAGTCAGAAACGGGTGTGGAGCCGGGAAGACTTCCTCCAAAGCTGTCCTCTGCTGTTGCAACAGCGCTGGTGGCAGGTGACTCCAATGGCCGTGAACACCCTCAACACCCAGGCCAGAAAGGTGGCGGATGTGCCGATGGAGGTGGGCAAACATCTGGTTCACACCGGACTGGCGGCTGGATTTTTCCCCAAGATGCTGATTCAGCCTGAACTGGATGCAGGGGTTCTGGTGCCTCTGGAGATTCAGGGCTTCCCTTCAATGCTGCGGGAAACGGCCCTGGTGCAACTGGCCCGCAGGCAGCACACCTCCCCCATCGCCCAGCATTTTGCAGGGATTCTGGCCCAGGTGGCCCGGAGCCTGGACATCACTGTGGTCCGGGAAAAGCAGGAGGAACCCGGCTGAAGGCAGTGAGAGCCCAGGTCTGGCCTTGCGAATGGTTCAAGCATTCAGCGAGCAGCGGTCAGGTTTCAGCCAAAGGATTTTGAGCTGCACTGAACGAACATCTCGCTGGACTTGCTGGGGTCTTTGCAGTGACGGCATTTTTTACACTTCAAAGCTTCTGCGGTGGGAGCAACTTTGCGCGGCCTCAGAACAAAAGCTTCTGGTTGACAAAGGGGATTTGCATTCCCTATGATGTTATCGTTCACAATACGACAGCACCAGCAGGGTCAGGGTTTCCACCTGAAGCTCTCATGCGCTAAAGAGCGCTAAAGGCTTTCTTGTAGTTTGAAATTCGGTTCGATCTTGAACAAAAATACACCTCAGGACCGCAGAGGCGCAACGCACCTTTTGTGGTTTTCTGGTCTTCTCTGTGTCATTTATGGCTTTCAATTGTGATCGTTCACAATCTCAAGGAGAATTCTGATGCATCAACATCAACCAACCCGCTCCAAAAAGAAAAACGCCCGCTCAAGGCTCAGCCTTGCACTTGCTCTGTCCTGTGCTGTGTCTCTGGCCTCTCCCGTCTTCGCTGCAGAAGAAGGACTGTTGCTTCACTACACCTTTGACAGCACCTCTGGAAACACCGTCGCAGACAGTTCTGGGAACAAAAAAGATGGTGTTATGGAAGGAAAAGCCAGCTGGACCGCAGCGGGCAAGATTGGAGGGGCCATCGATCTGGATGGAACCTCCGGGTTCATCCGTCTGCCAGAGGCCCTGCTTGCAGAGCAACATGACCTCACCATTGCCACCTGGGTGAAGCCTGATGCCCTGGGCACCTGGGCCAGGGTGTTTGATTTTGGGTCCGGGACCGACAACTGGATGTTCCTGACCCTGAACGACTTCACCAATGCCACCCGCTTTGCTGTTCTTCCCAAAGGCAGCAGTGAAAACCTGCTGACCGGACCGGCTTTCCCGGGAGGCAATGACTGGCACCATGTGGCGGTGGTGATTTCAGGCAACACGTACACCCTGTTCATCGATGGCATCCAGTCAGCAAGTGTCAGCAACATGCAGAATTTTCCCGTGAAACTGGGGGCCACCACCCAGAATTACATCGGGAAATCCCAGTTTGAACCTGATCCTCTCTTTGATGGCAAACTCGATGATTTCCGCATCTACAACCGGGCCATGAATGGTGAGGAACTGATGGCCCTGGTCACTGCAGGCATGACCGACGCCGACAGCGTGTCCTATGCTCAAAAATGGCTGAATCTGGGAGACACCTCCCAGCAGACCCACGACCTGAACCTGCCCACCTCTGGACCTTCCGGGACCACCATCCGCTGGGCCTCTTCAAATCCCGCAGTGGTCAGTGCAGAAGGCAAAGTCACCCGTCCGGCAAAAGGCCAGAGCAACCAGACCGTGACCCTGACAGCCACCCTCCAGAAAGGCACCACCACCGACACACGCACTTTTGATGTGCAGGTCTGGGCTCAGGGGGCCACGGCGTACACGCTGGATGTGCAGGCAGACCAGCCCCTGCATGCCATCAGTCCGACCCTGTACGGGATTTTCTTTGAAGACATCAACTACGCCGCAGATGGGGGTCTGTACGCGGAGCTGGTGCGCAACCGTTCCTTTGAATTCGATCCGCAGCTGAGTGGGTGGGCTGTGGTCACGGACGCTGGAGGGGCAGGAAAGGCCAGTGGTCAGACTGAACGCCCCCTCAATGAGCACAATCCTCAATACATGCGTCTGGAGGTTACGGCTGCGGGTGCAGGACTGTCCAATTCTGGATTTGATGGCATTGCCGTTCAGAAAGGTGCAGCCTACACCTTTTCGGTGCATGCCCGCTCGACCTCTCCCCTCTCCAGACCCCTCACCGTTCAGCTCAGAGGGCAACAAGGCGAGGTGTATGGGAGGTGTGAAGTTTCAGGTGTGACTGCAGCCTGGCAGAAATTCACCTGCACCCTGACCTCGAACACCACCGATCCTGCGGCCAGTGTGGCGTTGATGGTGAATGAAGTTGCCACGGTGGACTTTGACATGGTCTCCCTCTTCCCCGAGCAGACCTGGATGAACCGTCCAGAAGGCCTGAGGGAAGACCTGGCCCAGAAGCTTGATGACCTGCAACCGGGCTTCCTGCGCTTTCCTGGCGGGTGCATTGTGGAGGGAGGTTCCTTCTTCAACCGCTACCGCTGGAAAAACACCATCGGGGACGTGACTGAACGGGAAATCCAGCCGAACCAGTGGGCCAGTGGCTACTACCAGACCTTCGGGCTCGGGTTCCAAGAGTACTTCCAGCTTGCACAGGACATCGGGGCCGAACCCCTTCCCATCCTTTATGCAGGCCAGACCTCCTGCACGGGCACTCCAGACATGGTGGCCCTCGATGACCTTGGGCCCTACATTCAGGACGCACTCGACCTGATCGAGTATGCCAATGGGGACGCGAAAACCACCCAGTGGGGTGCCCTCCGGGCTGCGCACGGTCACCCTGAGCCTTTCAACATGAAGTATCTCGGGGTGGGAAATGAATTGTGGGGCCAGGATTACCTGAACCGCTATGAGAAATTCTACGACGTGCTCAAGCAAAAACACCCCGAAATCCAGCTGGTGCTGAGCGCAGGGGCTTTCCCTTCGGATTTCAATTTTCAGCTGGCCTGGGACTGGGTGAAGAAAACCGGCAAAGCCGACCTGATCGACGAGCACATGTACCAGTCTCCCCAGTGGTTTTATGACAATGCCACCCGTTACGACAATTATGACCGCAAAGGGCCAAAAGTCTTCGTGGGTGAATATGCCGCCCACGGGGTGGGCAAACGCAACAACCTGGAAAGTGCCCTGGCAGAAGCGGCCTTCATGACCGGACTGGAGCGCAATTCAGATGTGGTGCACATGGCCTCCTTCGCTCCTCTGCTGGCCAAAGAGAACCGCACCCAGTGGACCACCGACCTGATCTGGTTCAACAACCAGCAGGTGTACGCCACCCCCAACTATCATGTGCAGCAGCTTTTCAAGCAACATCTGGGCCAGCAGGTTCTGCCCACCACCCTGAAAAAAGAGGTCCAGACCCAGGTGAATGCACAGCCCATCACGGGTTCCATCCTGCTGGGATCATGGAACACTGCGGTGCAGTATGACGATGTGAAAATCACCGCTGGAGACCAGACGGTGAAGTACGGGAATGATTTCTCAGATGCCACCCGAATCTCCGACTGGAACACTTACCGGGGAGACTGGAGCATTGAAGAAGGCACCCTGAAACAGACCAGTGCAAGCCTCACCGATGCCAGACTCCTGCTCGGGCAGGGAGAGGACTGGAGCAACTACACCCTCAGCCTGAGGGCACGCAAAGACAGTGGTGCAGAAGGCTTCCTGATTGGCTTTGGGGTGAAGAACACCAGCGATTACCACTGGTGGAACCTGGGCGGGTGGGGGAACACCTCCACGGCAGTGGAAAAATCGGTGGGTGGGGTCAAAACCACCATCGGAAATGCCACCCCGGTGACCATCGAAACCGGACGCTGGTACGACCTGAGGATTGAGGTGCAGGGCAACCACATCCGCCTGTACCTGGACAACAAACTGATTCACGACATCACCGATGCCCCGTCCAGCAATGGTCCCCTCTACAGTGTCAGCAATTTTGACCAGAAAACAGGAGACATCATTCTGAAGGTGGTCAACACCTCCGGAAACACCCAGAGCACCCAGGTGAACCTGCAAGGGGTGAAAGACCTGCAACCCACAGCCACCCTGATTGAACTCACCTCCGCTTCTGCCCTCGACGAGAATTCCTTTGCTGCACCAGATCAGGTCAAACCTGTGACGCGCACCCTGGGTGGCATCACCCGGAATTTCAGTCATGACTTCCCGGCCCACTCCGTGACCATCCTGAGGCTGCACACCGGCAAGCAAGCGGTCATCGGGTCCATTGAGCCTGTCAGCATGCAAACAGGCATCGGGAAACGTCCGGTGCTTCCTGAACAGGTGACCGTGAAAAACACCGACGGGTCCACCCGCACGGTTCCTGTAAAATGGCAGCAGATCGATGACGTCCAGCTCAGCACCCCTGGCTCTTTCAGGGTGGAGGGCAGCGTGGAAGGAACATACCTGGAGGCAGAAGCTCTGGTGACCGTCACCCCTTAAACCCACCTTCTCCTGGTCCCCCTGCGACACCCGTCCAGGGGGCTTTGCTTTTCAGTCCAGAGCATCTTGACAACCACCCCGCAAAAGAAAAAAGTGAAGGGGATGATTGACCTTTCGATGTTTGATGCATTTCCCATCCTGCAGACCGAACGCCTGGTGCTGCGGGACATCCGCGAAACCGACATTTCCGATGTTTTTCAACTGTTTTCCAATCCTGAAGTGACCCGTTTTCACGGCACCAGCACCTTCATGGAAGAAAAACAGGCGGCTGAATTTGTGAATTTTGTGCAATCCCGCTACCGCGAAAAAACCGGCATCCGCTGGGCCATCACGCTCAGGGACACCGGGGCTTTCATTGGGACGGTGGGGATGAACAGCATCATTCAGCACCGCACTGTGATTGGGTATGACCTGTCAGAAGCCCACTGGGGCAGAGGGTACATGCCAGAAGCCGTTCAGGCCATGCTGGAATATGCCTTTTCTGTGGGCCTGTACCGCGTTCAGGCGATGGTGATCCCCGGAAACCAGGCCTCGGTGCGGGTGCTGGAAAAGCTCGGTTTCCGGGAAGAAGGTTTGCTGCGCTCCTGGTACCACTGGGAAGGACGTTACTGGGACATGCTGAGTTTTTCCCTGCTCAAACCCGAGTTCAGACCAGAATCCCGGCGCTTCTCAGGCGTTCAGCATTGAAAGGCACCTCCCTGAGGCGCTTTCCGGTCAGGGCAAAAATCGCATTTCCAATGGCTGCACCCACCGGAGCAATCGGGGGCTCCCCGACGCCTCTGGGTTCTCCACTGCCGTCTTCGAGCAGGAAGGTCTGGATGTCGGGTGCCTCCTCCAGGGAAAGCAGGGGATAATCCGTAAAATTCTGTGCGGTGATCTTGCCGTCTTTCACCAGAACCTCTTCTTTCAGGGCCGAGGAAACCCCCCACATCACTGCCCCCTGAATCTGCGCTTTTGCCCCATCCGGGTTGATGACCAGACCGGGGTCCATGGCGCACCAGATGCGGTGGACCTTTACCCTTTCTTTTTCCTGGTCGATGGAGACTTCCGCAACCTGGGCGATCAGGTTCTCAAAGGAACTTCCACAGGCAAGACCAAGCGCCCTGCCAGAAGGTCTGGGTTTTCCCCACCTGCTTTCCCGGGCCACCGTCTGCAGCACCTTGCGCATCCGCACACCCCAGGCAGATGCGGGCAGGTGTTTCAGGCGGAATTCCAGAGGGTCCGTCCCACTCTCGGCAGCGAGTTCGTCCATGAAGCTTTCGAGCGCGAAGGTGTTGGCGAACAGGCCCAGACCGCGCCACCATCCTGTGCGGACAGGCAGGTGCGGGTTGTAGGAGATGCCCTGTCTGTTCGGAATGTCGTACAGCACCTTTCCTCCGGCATAAGAGCCAAAATCTGCACCCATCAGGGTTTCCAGAAAAGAGGGCAAAGTGGAGAAAGCCACCACCCCACTACCAATCCGGTGTTCCAGTGTTTCAATTTTTCCGTCTTTCAGCACGGCAGAGAGCACCGAATGGGTGGGAGGGCGCAGGAAACCCTGGGTCATCTCCTCAGTCCGGTCCCAGCCCACATGCACCGGAGCACCTGCAGCTTTTGAAAGGATGGCGGCCTCCAGTCCGGCCTGGGAGTTGATCTTGCTGCCAAAACCCCCTCCCAGATAGGTTGGGATCACCTCAATGGTCTCTTCTTTGATGCCCAGTTTTTTGGAAACTGCACTGGAAATGCGGAAAGGGTACTGGGTGGAGGCCCAGATTTTCACTCCTTCTGGCTTGACATCTGCGAGGGCGGCCTGAGGTTCCATCGCAGCCTGGACAGCGAAAGGCGAACGGTATTCCGCCCTGATGACGTTGCCCTGCTTCAAACCTGCTGAGCCCTTGCCTTCCCTCTGGAAGGTCACACCTGCCTTGCCTTCTGGTCGGATCAGGTCCAGGATCTCCTTTTGCTGCCAGAGCTTTCCCTGATCCCACACGGCTTTCACATGCCTGAGGGCATTTCTGGCCTGATTGCGGGTCTGGGCCACAACGCCCACAAAACCTGCCTCCAGATCCACATGCACGGTTTTCACTCCGGGTTGCCTGGAAACCTGGGAGACATCGGCAGATTTCAAGTTGGCCTCCAGCGTGGGAGGCCTGAGCACAGCACCGTACAGCATGCCTGGCAAACGGGCATCGTAGCCATAGATGGCCTCTCCAGTGACTTTGGCAGGCAGGTCGATGCGCTGGGCTGAGGTCCCGATCACCTGAAAACCCCGCACCTTCTTGAGCACTGGAGGCGTTTTGGGAACCTCCCACATGCCTTCCTGACGCGCAAGGTCTGCATACAGGGCTTGCTGTTCGGTGCCTTTCACCCGGACGCCTGTGGCAGTGAGTTCCAGTTGCTCTGCAGGTTTCTGCAGCTGCCCTGATCCTGCCTTCAGAAGCATTTCACGGAAGGTGGCTGCAGCCTCACGCATGGGCCGGAAGGAAGTCAGAATGGATGCACTGGCCCCGGTGCCAAAAGAGTCTTTCGGCCCCTGACGGGTGGTGCTCTGCACAACGTCCAGATCTGTGACTTTCAGCCCGAGCTCTTCAGCAGCAAGCTGGGCCAGAGCGGTGTGGATGCCCTGCCCCATTTCCGACTTGGTGACATAAAGGCGCAGGGTGCTGTCCTCCCGGATTTCGAACCAGGCATCGGGGGTTTTTGGGAGCTTCGCCTGGCTTTTCAGGGAGTCCTCGGACCCCTCGGCGAGTTTGAGCTGCATGGCAGGTTTGCCCAGGTAAAACCCCAGGGCCACCGCACCGCCTGCTGTCCCCAGACCGATCAGGAACTGCCTGCGGGTGATCCTCCACTTTCTGGAGCTCATGACCTGCCCTCACGCACACGCTTTGCTGCATCCAATACAGCTTCCCTGATCCGCACGTAACTGCCGCACCTGCAAAAATTTCCAGACATCCCCTGCAACAGTTCCTCATCCGAAATCCCCGGTTGCTGTTCCAGAAGTGCTGCAGCCTGCATCATCTGGCCGGACATGCACCATCCGCACTGCAGGACCTGATGGTCCACAAAAGCCTGTTGCACCGGATGCAGGGTCTCCCCTTTTTTGAGCCCCTCGATGGTGCGGATGTTCTTGTTCTGCACGGCCTGCACGGGGGTCACACATGCACGCATGGGCTTTCCATCCACATGCACGGTGCAGGACCCGCAATACCCGATCCCACAGCCGAATTTGGTTCCGGTCAGGCCCAGTTCGTCCCGCAGGACCCACAGAAGCAGGTCGTTGGGCTCGGCCCCGGTCTGGTAGGTGTTCCCGTTGATGTTCAGTTTCACATGGCCTCCTGCTGGTGACCTCAGCGTAAAGAAACCACTCCTCCCTTTGGGTATGGTGGACTGCAAAGTCCCAAAAAGAAGCTGTGTAACATAAAACCCATGATCCCCACCCCGTCGGAACTTCTGGAGCAGGCGACGCACATGTGGCGGCGTGGTGTTCCTCATGCCCTGGTCACCCTGGTCCACAGTGGGGAGGGACTGCAAAACCCACCCTCCCGTAAAGTGGGGGCACGGATGTGGGTGGCAGAAGATGGTCACATCCTGGGTTCGGTGGGATTTGGAAGCTGTGTGGATCAGGCGGCCCGGAAACAGGCCCTTGAAGCCCTCTGGCAGCAAACCCCTTTCCTCTACAGGCACCACATGGAGAACCTGACCCTGGAAGGCAGCCTGAGTTGCACCGGAAACCTCACCCTGTGGATCGAGCCTGTTTCTGGTCTGTTTCCCTGCTGGAAACAGGCCCAGAACCTCCTGGAACAAAGAACCTCCTGTGTGCTGATCACCAGAACACACAGCACAGAACACGCCCTGACCACCAACCTGAAGGCCTGCCCTGGCAGGACCCACTGGGACGGTCAGCTTTTCATGGAACGGTGGGACCCACCCATTCGCCTGCTGATTGCAGGAGAGAACGACGTGGCACAGCACCTGTTTGCCCTGGCCCGCATGATGGACCATCAGGTGGAGTTTTTCGATCCAGCGCTGCATGATCCTTCCAGTCTCGATGCCTTCAGTGCCCTGGTCATCACCTCCCACCAGTACGATCAGGAAGTTGAGTTGCTCTCCCAGGCCCTGAAAGGACCTGCGGGTTATCTGGCGGTGCTGTCCAGTGCTTCCAGAGCAGAACGGCTTAGGGAGTACCTGCAGGATCTGGGCGTTCAGGACACAGAGCGAATTTACGGGCCTGCAGGATGGGACCTGGGGGTCTCTTCTTCAAAGGCCATTGCGCTGGGCATCCTGGCAGAGCTCACCGCAAAAATCCACACTGCGGCCTACCGGACCGAAAACCTGGAGATGGCCCGCTGGTAATCTTCCGGGGTGTCCAGATCCAGCAACTCACGTTCAGGCCGCTGAAGCAGCTTCACCTGAGCCCGGTGCTTCTGGAAGAGGGGTTTTGCGCCCTCCTGTAGATTTCTCAACTCAGGAAACAGGTGCTGCTGAAACTTCACAGGAGGGGCCTGCACTTCACCATACCAACAGGAAGCCATGGGTGCGTCCACTTCTGACAAAAGCTGGAGGGTCTCTGGAGACACAAAGGGCATGTCCGCAAGCATGAAGATCAGTGAGGAACAGTCCTGCAGGTGGTCCACAGCCATCCTGAAGCTGCTGCCCATTCCTGTCTTGAAGTCCGGGTTCTCAATCAGCATGCAAGGTTGATGCTTCAGCACAGAGCGGAGGGTGGAGGCTTCCCTCCCAAGGACCACCACCACCTTGCCAATCCCGGCCTGCACAGCAGTTTCAACGGCATGCAAGAGCACAGGTTTTCCATCCAGAGGGAGCAGCAATTTGTGTTCTGGCATGCGACTTGAGGCTCCCGCAGCCAGAACCACAACCGCAGTTCGTTCTGAGGTTTTCAGTACAGGCGCTCCCGGTAGCTTTCATCGAGACCCTGCTGGACCGATTCACGGGTCACTCCTGTTTTGTTCACCTGTGCAGCCAGCATCGCGGCCACATCCACCTCTGGAGCAGCATCCACCTGATCTGCCCACAGTTTTGAGCGGATGACAGCCTTTCCGCAGTGCGGGTAGCATTCCTCCACAGTGACAGCCAGAGCCAGTTTCGGAACTTTGCCCTGGGCAGTCAGCATCTCGAGCACTTCAGGATCGGTGACGATTCTCGCAGAGCCATTCACCCGGTAGGTTTCCCGCTTCCCTGGAATGAAAAACAGGATGCCCACATGGGGATTTTTCAGGACATTGCGGTAACCATCTGCCAGACGGTTCCCTGGACGCTCGGGAATCAGCAGGGTGTGGTCATCGAGCACCTTCACAAACCCTGCCTCATCTCCTTTGGGGGAAGCATCACACAGGCCCTCCCGATTGGAGGTGCTCAGCACAATGAAAGGTGAGCTGGCGATAAAAGCCCTGGAATACTCATCCAGACGTGTTCGCACCTTGTTTTTGACCAGTTCACTGGGTTCTCCGCCCAGAATGGCATTCAGTTCGTCTTCGCTTTGCACCACATGTTGAAAGTCGGGCATGCTCCCAGTATGCGGGAACACCCCGACCTTTAAGACAGAATGCTTAACCGAACTGCATCACTCCTGGGGAACATCTCCACGGTACTCCAGCAAACCACTGCTGCTCAGGTACACCGGACCTTTCTGCAGCATGGTGGTGATGGCAATGAACTCCAGGGGATCATTGACCGTGAGCAGATGCCAGGAACTGTCCTCAAGCTGCACACTGATCTGGTGGGTGTTGGTGGGGTAGTGCCACTGCAGGGTGTAACTCTTGATCGCTCTTGGGGCCACTTCCACATCGGTAAAGTTCAGTTCGTCTGCCATAAGGTCTCCTGCGGGTTTGGGCTGCTTTCATCGTACCCCATAGGGGGTAGGCGGGGTGTGATCGGGAATGAGCCGAGTGCCGAGGGCAAATCCAGAATCAAAATGCCATGAATCATTTGCATTCAAAAAAAGAGGAGAATACAGTTGAATCAGACCCTGCTCAAGTATGCAAATGCATGCTGTACATCTTGAACCCCATCGCTTTCCAGAAGGCCACCCCGCGTTCATTGTGGGTGAGGACCTCGACATGAATGCGGGCTTCTTTGAACACCTCCTGCTTGAGGGTCTCGAAGGCTTTTCTGCCGAGTCCTTGCTTTCGGAAGGGGTACAGAATCAGGAATTGCCTCAGGTACACCGTCTGAATGCGGGAATCAAAGGCATCTGTGCCAAATTTATAGAGGGCGTATCCCACCTTCTGTCCATCGTGAATAAAATAGACCGCTTCCCATTCATCCATGAGAAAGCTTTCCATGCGCTGGGTGAGTTCACGCAGGTTCATGGGGTTGCGGTGTCCCTCTTCCTGAATCAGCTCCCGGTTGTAAACCGCAAGTTCTTGAGCGTCTTCGGGGGTGACTTGCTTCAATTGCATGATGGGTAGTTTATCGCATTCACAGGTCAGGCGTCTGCAAGCAAAAGGCAGAAAGTGGGCCTGAGACGACTGAAACCACCACAGTACGATCAGGATGAGAGGAGGATCATGCAAGGCTCAACCTGTCCTTGCAGTCTTTTCTACAGACAACCCTTCTCACCCCCACCAAAACGCTATACAATGTCATCTCAGTGTGTCCTGACCTGCACTTCTGAACAGCAGGGACACAACACAAGCAGGAAAGTTCGACAGGTGTTAGATGTACGGTTACGAAGAACTCGTTCACGCTCTTGACTATCTCACTGACGAAGAACGCCAGAAGGTGGACCGTGCTTTTGTGCTGGCCGAAAAGGCCCACAGGGGCATGAACCGCAAGAGTGGCGAGCCCTACATCACCCACCCGGTGGCCGTGGCCCAGATTCTGGCCGAACTGAAAATGGATGCGGACGGCATCTGTGCAGGTCTCCTGCACGACACCGTGGAGGACACCGATGTCACTTTCGAGGAAATCGATGAGGCGTTCGGGCATGATGTGCGCCGCATCGTGGAGGGCGAAACCAAGGTCTCCAAACTGACCAAGCTCTCCAAGAACCTGCAAGACGAGCAGGCCGAGAACCTGCGCCAGATGCTGATGGCCATGACCGGCGACCTGCGCATCATCATTGTGAAACTCGCAGACCGCCTGCACAACATGCGCACCCTCGGCAGCATGCCCGAACACAAGCAGAAACGCATCTCCAGGGAAACCCTGGAGATTTTTGCTCCTCTGGCGCACCGTCTGGGGATCGGGCAGATCAAGTGGGAACTCGAAGACCTGTGCTTCAAGTACCTCTTCCCCGAGGATTTCGACAGCCTGGTGCGGGCCCTCAACATGCGCAAGTCCGAGCGCGAGGGGCACATCCAGCGGGCCATCGAGCAGATCAAGTTCACCCTGGGAGACGATCAGGAACTGACCCGCTGGGTCATCAAGATCGAGGTGAGTGGGCGCAGCAAGCACCTGTATTCCATCCACAACAAGATGGTGCACGAGCACAAGTCCATCGAGCAGATCTTTGACCTGCTGGCCATCCGGGTGATCCTGACCCCCAAACCCGTCACGGCAAGTGAAATCAACTTTGATTCACCCGAAGAGTACCAGAAGGCCCTGGAAATGGCCGAGCTTGGGCGTGAGAAACGGGTCTGCTATCACACCCTGGGGATCGTGCACAGCATGTGGACCCCCATCCCGGGTCGCTTCAAGGACTACATTGCCGTTCCCAAACCCAACGGGTACCAGAGCCTGCACACCACTGTGATCAGCCTGTCTGGCCTGCCCATCGAGGTGCAGATCCGCTCTGCGCGCATGCATTACATTGCCGAGTATGGGGTGGCGGCCCACTGGCTCTACAAGCAGGACCAGCAGGGCAAGGCCACCACCGAGCAGAAGATCAACTGGCTGAACCAGCTGGAGCAGTTGCAGCAGGAAATCACCGATGCCAGCGACTTCATCGATGCGGTGAAGAATGACCTGCTGTCCGGGCGGGTCTTTGTGTTCACCCCCAAAGGGGACACGGTGAATCTGCCCAAAGGGGCCACGCCCATCGACTTCGCGTACCACATTCACACCCGCGTCGGGGACACCTGCGTGGGGGCCATTGTGAACGGCCAGATTGTTCCCCTGAACTATGAGCTGCAGAACGGGGACCGTCTGGAAATCCTCACCAGCAAGAACGCCACACCCAGCAAGGACTGGATGAATTTTGCGGTGACCCGCTCTGCAAGAACCAAAATCCGGCACTTCTTCCGCACCAAAGAACGGCAGGACGCCCTGCAGAATGGGCATGACCAGCTGGAAACCTACCTGCGCAAGCGCAACCTGCCTGTCCGCCAGCTCATGCGCACCAAGGTGCTTGAAGATGTTGCAGAGAAACTGCTGGGTGCCCGCAACCCGGACGAGCTCTATCTTGCCATTCATTCCGGGCGCATGAATCCCGCGAATGTGGCCCGTCTGCTTTCCCCGCAACTGGAAGCGGAGCAGGCCCAGCCTGTGGTCAAAGCTCCACCCAAACGCAAAGCGCCACCGAAGCAGAAAGATGGGGGCATCATCATCGATGGGGTCATCACCGATGCCAAGGTGGCCCACTGCTGCAACCCGATTGTCGGAGATGAAATCCGGGGTTACCTGACCCGTGGTCGGGGGGTTTCCGTGCACCGCGCAGATTGTCCCAATTTCCAGCGTCTGCTCCGTGAAGAGCCGGACCGTTGCGTGCTCGCCACCTGGTCGGCTTCCAATGAAGTGGAGCAACTCGTGGATCTGGACATCATCTGCACCGACCGTCCCAACCTGCTGGCAGAAGTGCTGCAGGTGATTTCCGAGCAGAGGCGCAACGTGCTGCATGTGACTGCAGGCGTGGGCTCTGGGGGAATCGCCCACATCTACCTGAGGACCACCGTGAAAGGCAACAACGACCTGAGCCTGCTCGCAGATGCCCTGAAGCGCAACAAAGACATCCAGAATGTGCTGCGCATGTCGGGCAGCAAGGGCGGCATGCCCATTCCGGGCCGAAGCAGTTTGCGAAGCTGAGTTCACAGTTCACAGCAAGCAAGACCCGTGAAAACGCTCGCTGTAAACTGTCTTCTGTTGACTGTGAACTTTTCTTTGAGGGGTTTCACAGTCCTGCATCTTCTGGAGGCCTGAATGAAAGAAATCAATTTTGCCAAAACCATTTTGCAGGACCGTCCCTGGCAGGAAGTCTCCTCCGGGGAGGTCCTGCAGAGCTCAAAGGCCCTTCTGTCAGAGTGGATGGCAGGTGAAAAGCGTCTGGAGAGACCAAAACTTTACGATCACTATGCCCTTTTGCTGGTCGCTCTGGTGGACCGTGTTGAGCGATTGGAAGAAGAATTGCAATCATTAAAAAATAAAACCTGAGTTCAATACGCTCAAGTTTGCTTAGTTTTAGGGTATACTCTGGTATGCCACTCACGCTCATTCCCGTGACTCCCGAGAACTGGGAGCAGCTCATTCAACTGAAATTGCCGGCAGAACAGGAAAACAGCAACCCACCCAACTGGTATGCCCTGCTTCAGGCCAACCAGCTTCAGTACCTCGCCTACGGCATCCAGAGTGAAGGCAGGATCATTGGACTCGTCACCATTGGCTGGGTGAACGACACCCGCAGTTACTGGATTCACCACCTGATGCTTGATGCAGACCACACCGAACCCCAGCATGCCCTCGAGGCCTTGCAGCTTGCCATTCGTTACATTCGCGGGCTTCCGGTGGGAACCAACATCACCTATCCCCTGCCCGCCACGCTGTACCATCCCATCACCAATCAACAATTGCAGGAACTCGGGTTTGTGCCCCTCGGAGAATTCAAAGGACAGGTGATCTATGGCCTGCAGGCCACGGCCCTGCCTCCCCTTCCCATCGAGGCACCCGTGGCAGCCCTGCCCCAGGATGAGAAAAAGGAGATAAATTGGGAAAGAATTTTGCTGGGGATCATCCTGATTCTGCTCACACTGTATGGGTACTTTGAAGTGTATGTGCCCCGTCTGCCTCCGCCAGGTGATCTGCCCATCACCTGACGGAAGTTTTCTTTTCGCCCGATTCGCCTTCCTGGAGGAACAACATCATGAAAAAATGGCTCATTGCATCCGCACTGCTTTTTGGACAGGGCTTTGCCCAGCAGAACCTCGCTGAACTGCAAACCGAATACCAGAACGCCCTGAAAACCGCCCCCAAAACCACCGGAAATTCCACCTGGAAAAGCCTGATGGACCGTGTGGAAGAACTCAAAAACCAGAGTCCCACCCCGGAAGTGCTGCAACTCAGGGCCAACATCTACAGCGATGTGAAATGGTGGATTCGGGCCAAAACTGCCTGGGAAGACTACCAGAAGGTTTCTGCCCTGAGTGCCGACCAGAAGCAGCGCTATTCTGAAGCCCTGCACAATCTGGCGTTCACTGCAGCCCACCGCAGCGAACCCGACCTGCAAGAGGCCCTGCAGTACGCCCAGAAAGCCATTGAAGTCACCCCGGATTACTACCCTGCCCGTTATCTGCTGGCAGAAACCTACCAGGACCTCGGGGATTACAACAACGCCAAAAATGCCTGGAAACAGGTGCTGGAGCTGAATCCCAAGGACAGCAAAGCCCAGTACTTTGTCAATGTGGAAGACCGTCTGGCCAAATATGGCAAAGACCTGAATCAGGCTTTCACCAGGGGTTACGCAGCCTACGCTGAAAACCAGAAAGGTGAGGCCCTGAACCTCTTCAAGAAGACCACCGAACTGGCCCCCGACTTCTCTGAAGGCTGGCGTTACTTTGCCCGCACTGCTTTCGAGCTTGGAGATGCAAAGGCCGCCATGGAAGGCTACCAGAAGCTGACCGAGATCGAAGGCCAGACCCCAGAAAACACCTTCTGGCTGAACTATGCCACCGAAGCCAGCCAATTTGGCATGGATGCCGTGAAAGCCTACCGTTCTGGCTACACCGCCTACCAGAACAAGAACTTCAAGGACGCCGAGAACCTCTTCAAACAGGCCACCTCCCTGAGCCCCAGTTACCAGAAAGCCTGGGCCTGGCTTGGACGGGTCAGGTATGAGCAAAAGAACTACTCTGGAGCAGTCCAGGCCTACATGCAGGCTGTAACGCTTGATCCAGACGATGAAAGCAGCGAGTATTACCTGAAGCTGGCCAAGAATCGCAAATAATGATCCTGATAACTCAAACCCTTTCCTCCGCGAAAGGGTTTTTCTTTTTGCTGACGGCGGACGGCTGATGGCTGATGGCTGGATGGGACATCTGTAAGTCCAGTTCTGTTATATTAGACGGGCATTTCCCACAGGAGCCTTATGCTTTTTGCACTCGACAAAGACCCCAGACTGCAGGCCTTCCAGCAAAGCCTATCGAAGTTCCATCACAACAACACCGATCCCCAGAAAGCCAAAGAGCTGGGCAAGATGCTGGGCAACCTGTATTATCACGACCTTTATCAGGATAAGGGCTTTTATGCTGCTGCCCGGGAGGTTGCAGATCGATTGTGCAGCATTGATCCTGCAGCCCACCAGAGCGTCAGGCGGGCGTGGGTGCGGGCCCTGAATGCCCTGGAGCCGCAGGGAGAACTCGATGAGGTGGTCAGCCAGATCTACTGGAGCCGCAAATCCCGCTGGGAACGTCTGGCAAAACAGCTGAAAATTGCAGTGCCCAAGAAGTTTCTGGCTTACCGGGCCATCAAGGGCTCTGCTTTTGTTGAAGCGGTGGCACGGGCCTGGGAAGAGGAAGAATTCCCCCTGATGTCGGTCTGGCAGGAGTCGCTGGCCTCCTGGTCCCTGTCTGAAAAAGCTGCAAGGCAGTTTTTTGGGGAGCCTTTCGAAGAGGAAGATGCCGTGCTCTTTGTTGCCGAGATTCCCTTCGAGCAGACATTCATGGACAAGTTTCTGGACGGAGGAACGCTGGTGCTGGGCCATTTTGAAGAGGACCTGATTTTTGCTGGTGGCTACAAATCTGGAGACATTTTTGCCCTCAAGGAACGCACCATTGTGAAGTACCGGGGCTTTGAGTACACCTTTGACCAGCGCAAACTGCTGAGCAACATTCTGAAGGCAGGGATCTGACGTGGCCCGCAAAAACACCCCCGAAGTCAAGAAACCCGAGGCTGTTCTGAAGGTCATCCAGCAGCTCAGAGAGCAGGCCAGCACACCTGAGGTGCGCGCCCGTGCCATCAGCATGTATGGGGAAGATGATCCTGAAGTCCATCTTAAGCTCAGCAAAAGGTCCTCTTAAGAGGAGAAATAGCATATCCTACAAAGCAAAAAGCTTGCAGGACTTAATCTGTTCTCAGGTTTTATGAACCTGTTGTGGAGAACACATTTGATGCCACAACAGCAGATTCTGGTGAAAGATTGGCCCCGTCCCCATTTCAACGTGAAGGGCAAAAGCATACAGGGCACCCGGGAACCGGACACCCTGCATTCAGGACAGATCCTTGATTGTGTTGTGAAGTTTGTGGTGAAGCGGATGGATTCGAGGCTTACTCTTCGTGCTCATCGTCCAGCGTAGAAATGTATTCCTTGAGACTTGCCGTGTCCCCCGCTGAAAGATCCTGTGCGATTTTCTCAATCGCCAGTCGGACAACCTCACTCTTGGAGATGAGGCGTTCCGGGCTGGAGAGTTCATACGCAGTCTTGGTCAGGAGTGCGTCTTGCTCTTCAGAGATGACGACTTGCAGGCGCTTTTTTTCTTTCTTCGGCACGGTCACTCCTTTAGGAATATTTTAGCATCCAGAAATACACACAAACAACACTATCAGATATTGGACTTCCATGAGTCAAGTGTGTAAGATACTCCTAGGGCACAGCCCATACACTCTGGTAACAACTCAGCACCTGCTGATCTGAAAGGACACTATGCTTCTGGACACCCCCATTACCATTTTCGGTGGCTCCCACCTGAGCGGCGAATTCAAAGCACAACCCTCCAAAAATGCCGCGCTGCCCATCATCGTGGCCAGCCTGCTCAGCAAAGAGCCCGTTGTTTTGCACGGGATTCCCAGACTCGCAGACATCTACACCATTCTTGAACTGATGACCGGCCTCGGCACCAAATACCGCTGGCTCGGACCCAACACTTTGGAGCTCCACACCCCCGAACTGACCTCCACCGTGGCCCCTTATGCTCTCGTGAGCAAGATGCGGGCTTCTTTCATTCTGATGGGCAGCCTGCTCTCCCGCGCAGGACACGCCGAAGTCAGCATGCCCGGCGGTTGCGCTTTCGGTCAGCGTCCTGTGGACCAGCACATCAAGGCTTTCCGCGCCATGGGTGCAGAGGTGGACGAAGAGGGCGGCAATTTTATCGCCACCCGCACCGATACCTTCAATGGCTCCTACGTCTTTGAAATCCTCACCGTGGGCGGCACCCAGAACGCCATCCTCGCCGCAGTCCTCGGTGAAGGAACGGTCATTCTGGACAACGCCAGCATTGACACCGATGTTGTGGACATGGTGCGCTTCCTGAACTCCCTCGGTGCCCAGATTGAAGGGGTTGGAACCAATACCATCGTGATCCACGGGGTGAAAGAACTGCGCGGTGGCGAGTACACCGTGATCCCCGACCGCATCGAAGCCAGCACCATGTTGATTGCCGCAGTTGCCACCAGAAGCCAGCTGACGGTCACCAACGTGATCCCTGGTCACCTGCGTGCAGTCACCTCCAAACTTGTGGAAATGGGTGCCCACATTCTGGAACTCGACCACAACACCCTCTCCATCGATGCCCGTCATGGCGAACTGCGCCCCGTGAACCTCACCACCAGTGAGTTCCCCGGGTTCCCCACCGACGTGCAGCCCCAGATGAGCGCTCTGCTGGCCACCGTCCCTGGCACCAGCATCGTGATGGACAAGGTTTACCCCGAGCGCCTCACCCACGTGGTGGAACTGCGCCGCATGGGAGCCAACATCGAAGTGCCCGAACACACCCAGGTCATCCAGGGCAAGAAACTGCATGGTGCACCTGTCCGCGCTGCAGACATCCGCGCCGGAGCCGCACTGGTGGTCGCTGCCATGGCCGCCGAAGGCAAGTCCGTCATCGACGGCGTGCGCTTCCTGAACCGTGGCTATGAACGCCTCACGGAGCGCCTGCAGGCCGTCGGGGTGCACATCGAGCAGAACCAGCAACTCGTTGCTGCTGCAATGGACTGAGCCTCAGGCCTTCACCTCGTACCCTCTCCTCGCTGCGCTTTCCTCTCCCTGACAGGGAGAGGATTTTTTTGTGCCACACAACTGTGTACATTCCCTTCCACATCAGATGTCACAGTCGAGTAAACTGGTTTCATTATGTCCGCCGAGTACACCCTTCTCTCTCGTCAGCGAAGCGAGGTGCGTTTCGACCCGTGATCGCTGAAAAATTAATAGACCTCGAGCGCGAGTACCGCAATCTGGAGCGCGAGATGAGCAATCCCGAAGTCTTCGGGAACAATGATGCTTACCTCAAACTGAACCGGAGGTATGCTGAACTTTCGCCCATCATGCAGCTCTGGGAGGAGTACAAGCGCCTTTCGGACTCGAAAAAACAAGCCGAAGAGTTGCTGTCCGATCCTGACATGCGGGAACTGGCAGAACTGGACCTGGAGACCGCAAACAGCCGCATCCCTGAAATTGAGCAGGAACTGGATGTGCTGCTGCTGCCCAAAGACCCCAGGGATGAACGCAACGTCATTCTGGAGATCCGCTCGGGTGCCGGAGGGGACGAAGCTGCGCTTTTTGCAGCTGACCTGCTGCGTATGTACGAACGGTATTGTGTGAAGGCTGGCCTGAAGATGGAACTGCTGGACTCCAACCCCAGCGACCTGGGGGGATTCTCCAAGGTGGTGGTGGAACTCTCCGGAGAACGGGCCTACAGCCACTTCAAGTTTGAGGGGGGCGTGCACCGGGTTCAGCGGGTTCCTGCCACAGAGTCCCAGGGCCGCATCCACACCAGCACCGTGACGGTTGCCGTGATGCCCGAGGTGGAAGAATCCGAAGTGGACCTCAACATGAATGAGGTTCGCATCGATGTGTTCCGTTCTCAGGGTGCCGGAGGTCAGGGGGTCAACACCACCGACTCTGCTGTGCGCGTCGTGTACCGCCCGGGAACCCCGGATGAACTGATCGTGGTGTGTCAGGATGCCCGCAGTCAGATCAAGAACCGGGAAAAGGCCCTGAACGTCCTCAGAAGCCGTCTTGCCGAGATGCAGAGGCAGGAAGAAGAGGAAAAAATCCGCAGTGAACGCCAGAGCATGATTGGCTCCGGGGACCGCAGCGAGAAGATCCGCACCTACAATTACCCCCAGAACCGCGTCACCGATCATCGTCTCAGCGGAGACGACAAAAACCACCCGCTGGATGTGGTGATGAACGGCAACCTGGAAGATCTGCTGGAGGCCCTGCAACGCCTGCAACGCGAGGAACTGCTTGCCGAGATGGCCGAGGCTGCAGAGTGAGGGGGCCATGTGGCAAGGCGTGAACTGCTGGTCACTGCAGCCATCCTGAGGGACAAACTGGGCCGCATCCTGCTGGTCGGGAACGACTGGCAGCGCTCAGGACGGGTGCGTTACACCCTGCCCGGAGGTGTGGTCGAGCATGGAGAAACAGCCCCCCAGGCCCTGGTCCGGGAAATTCTGGAAGAAACCGGGCTCAAGCTCAAGAAGATCCACCACCTGGCTTACTGTGTGCACATCGAAGATGTGCGCAGACATGACCGGGCCATCAGTCTGGTCTTCGAGGCCGACTGGGAAGGCCTGCTGAACCCCAGAGACCCCGATGGTTTCATTGTGGAGGCCCGTTTCTTCACCGCCGAGGAGATCACCCGCATGCTGGACTCTCCCCCCATCCGCGACCCCCTGACCGATTACCTGACTTCAGGAATTCCCGGGCTGTTCTACGCCTTCTCGGGCTGGGATGGAAAGGGCGGAATTCGGATTCCAACCATCAAAAAAGAAGTCTGATTCGAGGCATTCTGCGCCCCTCTCTGGTCCAGAGAGGGGCATTCTTGAATTCAGGTTGTGGTGGCAAGTCCCCAGAAATATGTTCCCGACCAGTATTCTCCTCCCATCAAGCCGAGCAAGTCCTCTCTGGTCGGAAAGTTCTTGAGCACCTCATGGGTCTCCCCGGAAAGAAGATGGCGGGCCTGATGGGTGTTGCCTTCTTCATCCACTCTGGAGATGGGTGTGCTGTTGCCCTCCACATACAGGTTGTCCATCAAGATCAGTGGTCTTCCTGCACCAACAGCCTCTCGGATTCCCTTCAGGAAATCTGCCCTTCTGGAGATCGGAACGTGCGAGAACCAGAATCCTGCGAACACCACATCCACCTCACAGGGCTTCGGGCGAAACGCATCTCCCAGCTCAAATTGCACCGGGCAAAGGTAAGTCTTGCTGCGAGCCAGATCGAGCACCTCCTGTCCAATGTCTGTTGCATGGATGCTTTTTGCTGTTCTGGAGAGCCGCTCGGTCCAGTATCCTGTCCCGCAGGCCAGTTCCAGCACAGCAAAACGCTGCACCCTTTTCTGCAGGTGCAGCGTGAAATCGGTGATGTCCTGTTGCCGTTCAGGTCTGGCGTAGATGCGTTCGTACTCACTGGCCCGTCTGGCGTAATACCCTTGCAGGTCTGTCATTCAGAAACCCACAAAAAAGCATATCACTCTTCCCGGTTGGTGATGCGCTCCAGCCACGAACGCACCTGACGTTCGTTCAGCACCCGGGTGACTTTCAGGTCGGCTTTCAGGGCACTGAACATGCGCATGCTGTTCCACGTTCTGTGGTAGGTGGGGGGGCCCAGCAGGATCACCCGGCGGTCTTCAAGCACAGGAATGTCTGATGGCGTGCCCTCTCCCCACACCCAGTTCTCACTGGCCTCGCTGAGGGTCAGGTCCCCGAGCAGGGCTTCGTGGGTGTACATGTTCCAGCAGCCCTCCACATGGTCTTCCCCTTCCTGGGGGCCATCCCCACGGGCAACAGCAATGATGCGCTCGCTGGTGCGTTTGCGTTTAAAAAGGCCTTTCTGTGGGAACACGTCCATCAGGAGGACATGGAGCTGAAAATTGTCCACCACGCCACTGAGAAGACCCTCAATGCCCAGACCCGTGGAAGGTTCCAGCACCACCACAGGCTCTTCATGCATCACCGGAATGAGCTTGCTGAGCCAGTGCGCCCCCTCGTGGTGCTCACTGAGGGGTTCCAGCAGAGGGAGCAATGGAGCAGCCTCTGATCTGGCTGCAGGACTGACGGACAGCAGGGCAATGGCAGGCCTCCAGAACAGTTCCAGATCATCGAGGGCTGCCAGGCATTCCTCGGACAGGTTCTCAGGATCGGTGCACCCTGACAGGTGTTCTTCTGCCCGGTGGAGCACCTCCTCCAGGCGGTCCAGGAGAGCATCCTGCACATCCTTTGGAGAACATCCTCCTTCCAGAAAAGCCCCGATGCACATGCCAATCAGGCCTGCCTTTCCTGCATGGGAAAGGCTGAGGCCCGAAGCCAGATCCCTGAGGGCCTCCTCCACCGCAGTTCTGGGTTGTTTGCGGGCCTCGTCGAACACACACTGGGCCAGAGGATAGAGATCGTCCGGGGTGCTGTTTTCGTCCTGTGCAGAAATCAATAACTGTTCAACAGCGTGTTTCAAAGTCACCTCTGGCTCCTCATTCTCATCCTACTGGTTTTGTGAGGATTTCGCTGTCCTTCAGGTCTCTGCACAGTAAGGTCATGCAGAGTCGCCTTTGGGTGGATGTCATTACAAAAGGCCGTCAGCCTTCAGCCATCAGCACCAAAACAACTGGGGGCTTTCACTTCAGCCACCACAAACAACTGCTTTGCTTTCCAGCACAGTGCAAACCTTTCATTGGTCCGCTGCAAAAGCATCCAGACATCTTTTGCTGAAGGCTGATCGCTGATCGCTTCCCACCTCAAAGAATCAGGCTTTGCGATGATCCAGTCCCGCAAATGAAGGTCAATGGTGGTGATGGTGGTGGCCTTCTCCCTCTTTCGGAGCAGGCAGGCGGTCGTAATGGTAGGCCATGCAGGCAATGAAGGTGGCCAGAGGCACTGCCAGGATCAGGCCAATGGACCCCACCATGCTCTGCACAATGGCACTGGCGACCACTTCCATGTTCATTGCCCCTTTCAGGGTGGTGTTACCAGCCTGGAAAAGCACAAAGAGGGACAGGCTGCTTCCTGCGTAAGCCAGAACCAGGGTGTTCACCAGGCTGCCAATGTGGTCCATTCCGACCCGCATGCTGGCCCGGAACAGGTCCTGCCAGGTGGGCTTCGGATGGTTGTGTCCGTGGTGCTGGTGGGCGAGCTCACGCACCACTGCCACCTGCGGAATGGTCGAATCCACCAGTGCTCCCAGAGCCCCGATGATCATGCCACCCAGCAAAAGCCCTCTCAGGTCGGTGATGCCCATCTGCTTCAGAAACATGGTCTCTTCATCCATCAGGCCTGTGAGGTGGGTGAAGTGCATGGAGACAGCAGCAAGGCCCACCGTGACGGCAGCGGTCAGGATGGTGGCAATCAGGGCAGCAGTGGTGGTCCAGTTCAGGCCGTGCACGAAGTACACGCTGAAGAGCAGAATGCCAGTGCTGCCCAGCAGGGCAACCACGGCAGGGTTCCATCCAGCCAGGATCAGGGGAATGACCATCAGAAGAATCACCCCCACCGACAGAAACATGCCGATCACAGCCCGGATGCCCTTGCCTTTTCCCACCACCCCTGCAACCAGCACGAAAATCAGGGTGAGGGCCAGCAGGTAAGGCCAGCGCACAAAATCCGCAAGGTAGTAAACGGTTTTGCCTTCCGGGTCGAGGGTCTGGTACACCTGCACCAGATCTCCAAGTTTGACGGGCACTCCGCCTTCATTGTTCAGGGAAAGAAGGTTCTGCCCCACTTTGACAGTCAGGGGGTCCAGATCGGTGATGGTGCCTTCGAGGGTCTGGGTCCCAGAGCCTGAAGAAGCCTGCGCCTGACCCACAGAAGCAAACCAGGAGATCAGGCAAAAGAAAAGGATCAGCAGCTTGCGCATGCAGCAAGACTAGCAGACCCACATGAAAAGTTCCTGCCAGATTGAATTATCGGGTCCTCAACCACAGCACGAAATACGCAATCAGGTAGATGGTGGTGCTGCCCATGATCAGTGTTGCAAGGTCAGGCTGGGGCAGAGAGGGTTCAATCCCGGACATCAGCATGTAGGCCAGTCCGCCACCAATCAGCACGGTAAAGGTGATCCGGATGGCCTCAGCGTTGCGCAGGCGCACCATCTCATCCAGCATGCTCTGGTATTTTTCCATGTAGTAAATCACTGCCCCTGCATAAACCACAATCAGCACCAGCAGCAAGTTGCGCAGGGTGGGGTCATTCGACCTCTCAACGAACACCGAAAGAATGCCAATCACAAAAGAGCCCAATATGACTCCCAGTGCACCCCACATGGAAAAATTTTTAACTCTGTATTCTCTGGATTGTTGTTTCATGGCAGGAACCTCCCAGACGGTCATCCAGGCAGACATTGCCGCCTGAATGATGGGCCTGATGTCTCCCAAGGATAGCAAGTTTGGGGCCTCATCTGCACAGGTGAATCAACCTGATGTCTGAATCAGGTGCAAAACCAGAAATTCTGGTTTTGGGGGGTTCTTCTCCTTATCATCAATGGATGGTCAAAACATCCCAATTGAAATTGCTGATTGCTGTCCTGTTTTTGTTGCCTTTCGCACTGCTCTTGATGCTGCTCTGGCTGAGCCAGCCTGGACATTTGCCTGTGACCCTGGGGGGAATTCCCGCAGATGCTGCTGAACAGCATCCCATTGCAGCAAGCCCGGACACCCCCTGGCCCAGAGCCACACTTCTGCTTCCACTCCCACAGGTGGGCGGACAGGAATTGACCCTTCCAGAAGGCACAGAGGGCCTGGTGGTGATCAGAGATGGAAAAATCATTCATGAGACTTTCAAGATGGGCAAACGTCCAGAATCAACAAACCAGTACAGCATCAGCAGTTCGGTGTTGACCCTGCTGCTGGGCATTGCCTCCCATGAAAAGCAGATGGACCTTGACCATCCCCTCCAGACTTATGTGCCAGAAGCAGAGCCTCAGACCACCCTCTGGCAGGTGCTGGAGCGCAGTTCGCGAAGCCACATGCCTTCTGCAGACGACCAGAAACAATACAGCGACATGCTTTTGCTGGCCCGGGCACTGGAAGCCGCCACCAAAACCCCCCTGAACGTCTACACTTCAGCACACCTGTGGAAACCCATTGAAGCACAGAACGAAGCTTACTGGGGCATTCCGAAAACACCCCAGGCGTCCCGAAAAGTTTTGCAATCTTTCCAGGCTTCCCTGCCTGATGTGGCCCGCCTGGGGCAACTGGTTCTGAATGGAGGTACGTGGAAGGAGACCAGACTTCTGGAACAGGCCTTTCTGGACAGGGTGCTGCCCTCTGCGCAAAACGGCTGGAAAGGCATTCACTTTGGCACCTTCAATGTGGAGCAGGCCAGGGGCATCACCTTTCAGGGTCTGGGGGAACCCCAGGGGTTCTCTTTTCCACAACTCCATGTGCTGCCTGACCAGCAGGGTGTGATGGTCTACAGTGCACCCATAGGGTCTGATTTCCCCGCTCAGTTCCTGTTGCGCAAGATGTTTGCAGTTCCTCTTGCGAATTGAAACCATGAAAAACAGGAGAGGCATTGATCCTCTCCTGTCTGGTTCTGGCTTTTACTCTACAGTCACGCTCTTGGCGAGGTTGCGGGGCTTGTCCACATCCCGGTCCAGTGCAGTGGCCGTGAAGTAGGCCAGCAGTTGCATGGCGACGGCGTTCACCACAGGAGAAACCATTTCAGCGGCTCTGGGGACGTAAATCACATCGTCGGCGTGACGGGCAGCTTCGGTGTCCCCATCGCTGACCACGGCAATGACTTTGCCGCTGCGGGCTTTGACTTCCTGGATGTTGGAGATGGTTTTCTCCAGCAGGAAGCTTTCGGTGGCGATGACCACCACAGGCAGGTTCTGGTCGATCAGGGCAATGGGACCGTGCTTCATCTCCCCTGCTGCATAGGCTTCTGCGTGGATGTAACTGATCTCTTTGAGCTTCAGGGCACCTTCGAAAGCGGTGGGAGAGTTCACACCACGGCCCAGGAACAGGTAATCGCGGGCCTGGTGGTACTTCTGGGCCACACGTTTGATGTTCTCCACACGCTCAGGTTGCAGGGATTCCTCGACCAGACGGGGCAATTCGCGTGCACCTTGCAGCAGTTCGCGGCCCAGTTCCTCATTGAGGGTGCCCCGGGCACGACCGAGCCACAGGGCGAGCATCAGCATGGCACTGACCATCGCGGTGTAGGCCTTGGTGGAAGCCACCCCGATTTCAGGTCCGGCGTGGATGTAGAGCACGTCGTCCACTTCGCGGGTCATGCTGGAGCCCTTGGCGTTGATCACCCCGAGGGTTCTGGCCCCCTGTTTCTTGGCTTCACGCAGGGCTTCGAGGGTGTCGATGGTCTCGCCGGACTGGGAGATCACGATGGCAAGGGTGTTTTCGCTGACCAGGGGGGAGCGGTAGCGGTACTCGCTGGCCACATCCACTTCCACAGGGATGCGGGCGAGTTGCTCAATGAGGTATTCCCCGACCAGACCAGCATAAAATGCGGTTCCGCAGGCGATGATGGAGATGCGCTTGAAGCTGGCAGGATCGAGGTTGATGTCGAGGTTGACCTCGCCAGTCTCGTCGTGCAGGCGGCCAATCAGGGTGTTGGTGAGGGCCTGGGGCTGCTCGTAGATTTCCTTGAGCATGTAGGTGTCAAAGCCACCTTTTTCTGCGGCTTCGGCATCCCAGTCGATCAGGGTTTCATCGCGCTGAACGGGGGTGCCTTTCAGGTCGGTGATCTTGTAACTGTCCTTGCTGAGGACCACCATGTCCCCGTCGTGCAGGAACACCATGGTGCGGGTGTAGGGCAGCAGGGCAGGCACGTCACTGGCCAGGAACATCTCACCCTGGCCGACCCCCATCACCAGAGGGCTCACAGTGCGGGCAGCAACGATTTCATCGTGGTCGATGTGGGTGACCACGATGCCGTATGCTCCACGCACTTCGGCAAGGGCTTCACGCACGGCCACTTCCAGGTTGCCCTGGTACTTTTCTTCGATCAGGTGAGCAAGGACTTCGCTGTCGGTTTCGCTGCGGAAAACGTGCCCACGGGCAGTCAGGGCGTCTTTCAGGTGCAGGTAGTTCTCGATGATCCCGTTGTGGATGATCACCAGTTTGCCGTCCTCGGTGGCGTGAGGGTGGGCATTGGTGTCATTGGGCAGGCCGTGGGTGGCCCATCTGGTGTGCCCAATTCCCAGGCAACCTTTCAGGGGCTCTTTTTCGAGCTCTCCGGCCAGAATGGCCAGTTTGCCTGCACGTTTGCGCACTTCAATGCCTGCATCTGTGCGCACAGCCACACCTGCACTGTCGTAACCACGGTATTCGAGTTTTGCAAGACCAGAAATCAGAACGTCCTGGGCATCACGGGGACCAACATAACCAACGATTCCGCACATAATTTTTCTCCTGACAAAAGGCTGTCTCTGTCCAAGCAGAAACACAGAAATGAAGTCTGGTTGTGGGATCTCAGCAGACCATGAAGCCATCAGAGCAAAGAAAGCAGAGCAGCACATGGGTCCATCCGACAAATGCTGCAACGCAAAACAGAAGTCGCGTGCTACAGGTCGGACCTGAACAGCAAGTTCAGACCGCTGAAATTGGATTGTTCATCACAGGCTGGATGGGCCTTGTTTTTGGTGTCCTGTCCGGGGTTATGCCCACGTTACCGTGGGGTTTATCACTGGACTTGGCTGCTGTTCGCAGCCTGGGGAGGGTGGGACCGTCACCCTGGAGGCATCCGCAGATGTGTTCGCTGACCTCCACCTCGTATTCCTGATCAAGTCAGGACCTTGCGCTTCCCATGCTCCAAGTTGTGTCTTCCAGGGACCTCCTTTCGATCAGACTATAGCATACACATCTTGCTGATGATGTGTAGTGATGAGGACATTTTCTGAAGGGCTTCAGAGCCATCAGCCATCAGGGTTCAGCCATCAGCAAAAGATTTCGTTCGCTTTTGCCCTGTTGAGGAAGCTTTGCTGAAGAACTTGAGGCATGGCAAAGCAGCATTTCTGGTCCACCCCTCCAGCAGGTCAAGATGTTTTTGCTGATGGCTGACGGCTCACCGCTGGCCGCTCCTTCCACCTGCCCAGACAGGTACAGCAGCACAGGTTACGGTGAGAGGGACATGGTGAAAACGTCATGGGTAATTTCATCAAGCTTCTGTTACCATATTTTGTGGCTTTCCGGTGCCTTGCAGAAATTGCCTCTGCAGGACCATCGGAAAACAGAAATTCAACACCAGGGAGGTGGCGGTCATGCCCACATACCAGTACAAGAACCTGAACACCGGCGAAGTCTTCGAAGTCACCCAGCGCATCACAGAAGCAGCCTGGACCGTGCACCCCGAATCCGGGGAACCTGTCAAACGCCTGATCAGCAAACCAGGCATTGCCTTCAAAGGCTCCGGCTTCTACGTCACCGACAGCCGTCCCAGCAGCAGCAGCTCGGAGGGGTAATTGAAACTCAACGGAATGAGGCGCATCACCGTCACTGTGGCCGCACTGGTCGCCGTGAGCCTGGCAGGTTTCTGGGTTGGGCGGTTCCAGGCTGCCAGTCCCCTGGTCACCAGCGATGAAATCAACACGGTGGAGGTCACCAACAAAAACCTCAAGGCACTGGTGCGGGTCATTGCGCGCATTCCCAAATCCCAGCTGCAGCCCGGCGAATCTCCCGAGGAGATTGGCAGCGGTTTCTTCTACAAATCCAACCGCATCATCACCAACTACCATGTGGTGCAGTACGCCGAGAGCATCCAGGTGGAGCTCGCCGACGGGCGCATCGTCACGGCCAAACTGGATGGGATTGACCCCGGAATTGACATTGCCATCCTGGCGGTTTCAGGGGTGCAGGCTCCGGCCACCGTGCGCTTTGGGACCAGCAAGAACCTGATCATCGGGCAGAAACTGATCATCTTCGGTTCGCCTTTCGGGGTGAAGCGCTTTGTGAGCACCGGAGAACTTGCAGCCGTGGAACGCACTGCCCCACCTGCGGATGACATCGGTCAGGAGGTCCCCAACATGCTGATGACCACCGCATTCCTGCAAAGGGGCAACAGTGGAGGTCCCATCATGAACTCCAGAGGGGTCGTTGTCGGGGTTGCCGATGCCATGATGGCCTCCAACACCTTCGCAGCAGATGGCTCGATTGGTCTCGCAATTCCCATTGATCTGGTCAAGGAATCCATTCAGGACCTGGAGCAGATCGGCATCTCCCAGCGTGGCTCTCTGGGCATCACCATGAGCAACCTGGGAGACCTGGAGCCCATCATCCGCAAACAGGCAGGCATCACCACCACTGATGGTGCCGTGGTTGAAGAAGTCCCCGCAGGCTCACTGGGACAGCGTGCAGGTCTCAGAGGAGCCATCCGCGACAACAACCGCGCCCTGGTCTCCCTCGGAGATGTGATTGTTGCCATCGACAACCAGCGGGTCCGGGACCAGTACGACGTGGTGCGTCTGGTGGCCGCCAAACGCCCCGGTCAGAAGCTGACCATCAAGGTGTGGCGCAACAAGAAGGAAGTCAACCTGACTGCAACTGTGGTCAAGCGGCAGCGTTGATCCCACTTCAGAAGAGCAACCCTGAGCTTTGATCAGGGTTGCAGACTCAATCATGTACAGGGGCTGCAGCCTGCGAGGGCCGGATAAGTCCCCACAGGGAGACCAGGGCCCACACCCCTTCGAGCAACACAAAGCCCCATTCACGCATGATCAGGGCGTCAATAGCCAGAACACCTGAACCCACGAAGTTGAGCGTCAGGTAGGTTCGGGAGGTGGGTTTCATTTTCTTGACCTGCACCAGGATGAAGGCACTGAGCACCATCAGGGCTCCGGCAATCTGAATGGCCTGTTCCACGAGAACACCTCCTTGCGTCGTCTTTGCTTGCTCGGGTACGGCGCGTCTCGTCCGAACGGGTTCATCCCGCAAAGAAGAAAGTACCACGGGAAAATGAGCAATAGACGAGCGTTCCAGGGGTCATTCCTGAAGCCGGACCTGCAGTTCAGCCCTGATTTTTGAGGGCTCTGGGAGGTACAGAGCAACGGTGGTGCTGCTGCGTTTCATCACGCCAAAAAGGACTTCTGCCTGCACTGGCGTTTTGAGTTTCAGGGTCAGGTTGGAGAAGCCCCCAATGCAGCAGGCCAGGACTTGCGGTTCAGGTTTTGAAGGTGAGGTCACCTGAATGTCCTCGATTTGTCCATACGGAATGCACACCTGATACGTCATGCCGTAAGGCACGTACAGTCCGTCTTCACGGAATTCCACCCCTCTGGTTTTCAACAACTGGTAATGGCCGATCATCCACAGGAAACTGTAGATGCTGATGCCTGTGAGGACCCAGGCCAGAAGATGGGCCTGAAATTTTGCCACCAGCAGCACGTGCACCAGGCCCCCTTCGATGAAGGTCAGGAAACCCAGACCTATGAGCATCCCGAGCAGGGTACCGAGGTTCTGGTGGGGAATGCCAGAGGGTTTGTCGGGACGAAAAACGCTTTTCATGATGATGAATTCTGCTTTTGCCAGTTTGAGCATGATGCCTTCTCCTGTGCAGTGTGAATGGGATTGGTTCATGGTAAGCAAAACCTGCAGGAGCAATGTCCCGGTGTTGAAAGGACATTGCTCCTGCAGGGTGTTGTTTAACGCGGGTCTGTGGTTTCTCTATGCTTTGAGTGTTTTTGCAAGTCCCATGCGGGCGATCACCTCGGCCTGCACGGGTGGGGTGTCGAACGCCGATTGCAATGGCAATGGGGGACGTTCGGTGCTCACCTGACAGCCCTGTTTCCTGAGGGTTCGGGTGCAGGTGCGCGCTTCAAAGGTGTCGGATTCGATCCACACCTCAATGTCTTCAATGCGGGTGTATTGGCTGACCCAGGCGAGCATCCATCCGACTCCGAGTTCACTGTTCGGGAACGCTCCGAGGTGTTTCTCAGAGGTTTCGCTGAGGAGACAGGCTAAAGACGCTCGGTTTTGCGTGCATCTATTCCCAGGATGTGCACTTCTTTCACCTCCGTACAAAGTCCATCCGTACATCGTTCATGCTGTACTTCAGGGAAAAGGGCGGGTTTCGGGTTGCGGGGACCAATGAAAAAGCGCCCCTTTCGGAGCGCTGTGTCAACTTCAGACAAGTTCCTCGTGCACTGGCATGCAGGCTGCAACTTCTGGTGAAACGCCCGATTCGAAGCGTTTGAAGTTGTCGCGGAACATGCGGGCGAGTCTGCGGGCGGTCCGGTCGTATTCGGTTTTGTCCTGCCAGGTGTCTCTGGGATTCAGGATGTCTTTGGGCACACCAGGGACACGGGTGGGAATGGAGAGGTTGAAGAAGGGTTCGGTGACGAACTCCACATCGTCCAGATCCCCGTTCAGGGCAGCGTTGATCATGTTGCGGGTGTAGGAGATGCTCATGCGCTTGCCCTGTCCGTACTTGCCTCCGCTCCATCCGGTGTTGACCAGCCAGACCCGGGCTCCGGTTTCTTCCACACGGCGGGCCAGCAGTTCTGCGTACACACCAGGGTGACGGGGCATGAAGGGTGCACCAAAGCAGGTGGAGAAGGTGGGGACGGGCTCGGTGACGCCCTGTTCGGTTCCGGGGATCTTGGCAGTGAAGCCAGAGATGAACTGGTACATCATCTGCTCGCGGGTCAGGCGGGAGATGGGGGGCAAGACCCCATATGCATCGGCGGTCAGGAACACAATGTTCTTGGGCCTTGTGCCGCGTCCACCAGGGGCGATGTTGTCGATGTGGGTGATGGGGTAGGCACTGCGGGTGTTCTCGGTGATGGAGCCATCATCGAGGTCAAGGGTGCGATCCGGGCGCATCACCACGTTTTCCAGCACGGTGCCGTACATGCGGGTGGTCTTGAAAATGGCGGGTTCTGCAGCGGGGTTCAGGTTGATGACCTTGGCGTAGCATCCCCCTTCAAAGTTGAAAATTCCGTGGTCGGTCCATCCATGCTCGTCGTCGCCGATCAGGGCGCGTTTGGGGTCTGCGGAGAGGGTGGTTTTGCCTGTCCCAGAGAGCCCGAAGAACAGGGCGGTGTCTCCGGCAGGTCCGATGTTGGCAGAGCAGTGCATGGGCATGACGCCGAGGTCGGGCAGTTCGAAGTTGAGCACCCCGAAGATGCCTTTTTTGTTTTCTCCGGCGTATTTGGTTCCGCCCACCAGAATCATTCGTTTCGTGAAGTTCACGATGATGAAGGTTTCGGTGCGGGTGCCATCCACTTCAGGGTTGGCTTTGAAGCCCGGGACGTTGATGACGGTGAAAGAGGGTTCGAAGTTGCGCAGTTCGGCTTTGGAGGGCCGCACGAACATGTTGCGCACGAACAGGCTGTGGTAGGCCATCTCGGTGATGAAGCGCACAGGCATGTGGTAATCAGGGTCGGTGCCTGCGAACAGGTTCTGCACGAACATTTCCTTGCCGTCCATGTGGGCGATCATTTTGTTCAGCAGGTTGTCGAAGACCTCTGCAGAGATGGGGGTGTTGAATCCGCCCCACCACACTCTGTCTCTGGTGTTGTCGTCTTCCACGATGAAGCGGTCTTTGGGGCTCCGTCCAGTGTGCGGGGTGGTTTCCACCAACAGGGGGCCACCTTCCACAATGTGGCCTTCTCCGAGACGAACCGCAGCTTCATACAATTCGGCAACACCGGGATTCCAGTGCAGCGTGACATTTTTTGCTCCCAAGTAACTCAGGTCCTGTGTGCTCATGATCAGCCTCCGTGTCGTGTTCTGGGGTCTTTCTGGAAATTTCCTTAACTCTAGCAAAATAATTTTTTTCACAGACATGAAATCATCTCATGTGTCAAGTGCTTTGCCTGAACAAAGTCCTTTTTACATGTTTCAGAGAATGTTTTCAGTCCGATTTGCACCGTGTGAAATCGGGTGAAAAAAGGTGTATTGTATACACTTAACCAGGGTTAAAGACCTGCGTCAAAGCTGTCCAGAACACAGAACCCCACTGCAAGCTTGAAAGCACGTAGTGGACTGATGCAGAAAGTGTAAACAATACGCTCTGGACTTGTGTCCCTTTTGGGGAACGGGAAGGTGCTTCCTTCGATCTGTACCAGGCACATTTCAAAAAGCCTGAGAAATGTGCACTGGAACAAATGTATTGAAGGATTTTCCCGGAGTTGAAAGTGTGTGAAAAAGCACACGAATGGTGCACAATTTTCTGTACCCTCACAGCAACCGAAAGGATTTCTGGACCCCGTTCAAATGGAGGCGCTTCCGCAGAGCGCTGCTCTGCACACAAATGCAGCCCTTGCTGACCCAGAGCTGAAAAAAGAACCCTGTCAAAACACCGAGACCTGTTTAGTTCTCAGGTGAATCCCACAGGCCGAACCTGAAAACATGCGATAGAATGAAGCAAATTTAACGCAAGGTGGTTGAAAGTGGCGAAACGAGTATTAGGAATGATTCTGGCAGGCGGACAAGGCACACGACTCAGCCCCCTGACCGCCAAGAGGTCCAAGCCCGCAGTGCCCTTCGGCAGCAAATACCGCATCATTGACTTTGCGCTGAACAACTTCATCAACTCGGGCATCTTCAGCATTTACGTCCTGACCCAGTTCAAAGCCCAGTCGCTCACCGAGCACATCCAGCGCGGCTGGCGATTCGGCACCTTCCTCTCCGATTACTTCATCACCCTCGTTCCTGCCCAGATGTACCGCTACGAAGAACTTGGGCCCGTCTGGTACCGTGGCACCGCTGACGCTGTTTACCAGAACCTCCACCTCGTGCAGAACTACCACGCCGATTACGTGGCCGTGTTCTCCGGGGACCACATCTACAAGATGAATGTGGCCCACATGATCGAGATGCACGAGGACACCCGCGCAGACATCACCATCGCCGCCTACCCCATGCCGGTCAGTCAGGCCAGCCGTTTCGGGGTCATGCAGGTGGATGAGCGTTACCGCATCATTGGCTTTGAAGAGAAACCCAAAGAGCCCAAAGGCCTTCCCGACAAACCCGACACTGCCCTCACCAGCATGGGGAACTACATCTTCTCTGCCAAGGCCCTCGAAGAACTGCTCCACGAGGCCGAGCGTGAAGGTGGTTACGACTTCGGCAAGGACATCATCCCCAAGGCCATCAGAGATGGTTACCATGTGCAGGCCTACGACTTTGCCCGCAACCCCATCCCTGGCCAGACCGGACCCAACACCTACTGGCGCGATGTGGGAACCCTGGACGCCTACTTCGATGCCAGCATGGATCTGGTGAGCGCCAAACCCGAATTCGACCTGTACAACCCCGAATTCCCCCTGCGCACCGCCATGGAATTCAGCCCTCCTGCCAAATTTGTGCATGAGGCCGGAGACCGCACCGGACGCTCCCTGAACAGTTTGCTGGCCGGAGGTGTGATTGTCTCAGGAGGCACCGTGCGCGAGAGTGTGGTTTCCCGCCGCGTTCGCGTGAACAGTTATGCCGAGGTGAACCGCAGCGTGATCCTCGATGAGGTGGAGATCGGCAGGCACTGCCGCATCCAGAACGCCATCATCGACAAGAACGTGCACATCCCACCAGGAACCCAGATCGGGTACGACCTTGAGCTGGACCGCTCCAGAGGCTTTGTGATCACCGAAAGCGGAGTGGTGGTTGTGCCCAAGTCTTACAATTTCAAATAAGCCCTGAATTGAATTGCCCCTCTTCAAGTTTTGAAGAGGGGCGTTCTTGTTGCGCTGGATGGAGTGTTTTTACAGGCGGGTTTGTAAAACCTCCGGTCCAGATGGTTTTACCACCCGAACACTTTCCGGGCAATCCGGGCGATGTTGTAGGCATCATCCCCGCCCCGATGGTGGGTGCCGTGCAGCTCAAGGTGCTCCCAGGTCAGGGCCTGACCCATGCCCAGGGCTTTTTCCAGACCTCTGGCCGCAGCATGGCGTTTCTTGATGTTGGTGTGGTTGTCTTTTCGGAGGTTTTCCTCTCCAAACGTCTTCACCAGCATCTTGAAGTCATAATCTCCCCATGAGCCCCACTGGCAGGATTTGAAATTGTGCCAGCCATGCCTGCGGGTCAGGTCATCGAGTTTTGCGAGCAGGTCTTCACGCTTGACCACTTTTTCAGACTCCCGCACGTAAGTTTCAGCACTGATGGTGGTCAGTTCCGTGCAGAATGTGCTGATTTCACTGCGCCGGGGAGAGATCAGGAAAGACCCCCACTCCAGCACCCCCTCCCCTTCCTGCAAGATGGCGTATCCCAGTTCGATCACCTCACTGGTCATGCCTGCGGGGACTTTGCCCCGCCAGCAGGTGGATTCCACATCGATCACCAGCATTTTTTTCTTCAGATCTGTGTTTTTCAGCTCTGTGTTCATTGGAACCTCTTTCAGGCCCCGGATGAACCCGAGACCCATTTCAGTTGAATTCTTCTCCGGTCTCCTTATAGGCCGGGTTGATCACTTTCAGCTTCAGCCATTCCCCATCGTCTGCCTTGCGGTCAATGTAAGGACGCACCACCACACCCTCGCGGATGTGCAAAGCCTGACCAGAAACCAGTTCTTTTCCTTTGCTGAGCGCATAAAGGTCGGCCTTGCCGAATTTGCCGTCGTAAACCACAGGGACCCAGAGGTCTCTGAAAGCTGCAAGTTCGGGGGAGTCATAGGGCAGGATGTTCCCGTCGACGCGCACCTCAAACACCCGCAGGGTCACCCGACTCTCTCCGTAGTTGTAGCCCTTCTGCACGGGAATCACCTCGGTGAAAACCTGGATGGCGTTTCCCTGCAAGGTGCTGACCTTCTCGGTCAGACCAGAGTTTTTGAGGGCCTGCCAGTAGGTGTTGCTTTCAGATTGCTTGAGAATCAGGCCCTTGCGGAGCATGCCTTTGGAGGACACCCGGATGTCCCACTGTTCACCTTCGGTGCGGTTGAACAGGTAGATCCCCTGTGAGCCGTGCAGCTTTTCAGTGACCACCACCCGCTCTGTGAAATCCAGTTCGTCCCGATAGGTGCCGTACTGGTTGCAGTCGTGCTGGCTGTAGTACACATGTATTGGCACGGGGTCCACCTCGCCCTGCATGTGGGAGGGAACCTGAGGCTCGTATTTTTCAATGTTCAGCAACGCTGAGATGTCTTCTCCGAAATCTGCAAGTTCCAGCAGGTTGCGGGTGTCCTCTCCAAAAAACGTGGAAATGTCATTCAGTGAGAGTGCAATTCCCATCGAGATCTCCCCTCTCAGCTGCACACTGCGCACCCGGCCTTCTCTGGCGTAGGGAAAGGCAGGCTGCATGATCTCTGGGAGCATGGAGTCCTTGGGAATGAAAATGACCGTGTCTCCATCTCGCATCTCGCCTTTTCGCACGACCAGCTGGTTTGCGCCAACCTTGGCGATTTCCAGAGCGTCTGCGTTGGGGTGGGGTTTGATGGACACCAGGTGTTTGGATACGGACCAGATCATGAAAAATCCTTTCGGGTTGAGCACGTGTTGGGTGTGGCTGAAGCAACATGCCCTTTATACGCCAGCATCAGCTGGTTTACATCCGCACAATTGTTCAGTCGCATTAAGCATGAATGCACAGCAGGATGATTCTTCCCCTGCTCTGCTCCGCCGGGAACTCATGTCTGCAGAAGAAATCTCCTCTTTCAGAATCACCTGGGGTGGCAACCCTGTGCTTCTCCATGCAATGCATCAGAAACATTCGTGTGAATATGAAAATATCAAGTGCCAATCTTCACAAAACAAGATCAGCCTTTCTGCATATCGTGCACAATTTATAAACGATATGGCAGGTTCAAACCCTCACAAGCAATTGACTCAAATTGCGCACAATGATGACCAGTGGTTTCTCTGCCAGATCCAATATTGATTGACATCTTGCATATTGACAATCAGACGATTCGAAGTCCATGTCCTGGTGCTAAAATTTAAAGTGAGATCTGGGTGTGCTGAAAAGGAGAATTATGAAACATTCTGCCCTGGCTTTACTGAGTCTCACAGGTCTGCTTCTGGCTGCTTGCAGCACCGGAGGCAACACACCACCTCCCGGACCGACCACCGTTCAGGTTTCTGGCAAACTGCTGGCCCCAGATGGGTCCACCCCCATTGCCAACGCTCTAGTTTACATCGAGAACAGCACGGTTGCCGCCATTCAGGCGCAGGCCCTGGCCTGCGGGACCCCACCCAATGCCACCTGGGCAGCCACCTGCACAGGTCCAGATGGTGCTTTCACCCTCAAAGGAACGGTCAACACCGCCAAGTTCACCATGAAATTCCAGAAAGGCAGCTTTGTGGGTATCCGTGAAATCACCTCCTCCAGTGGACCAATCAATGTTGGGAACGTCAACCTGGACAACACCCAGGGTGCTCCGAAAATGGCCGTGGTGACCGGGAGCTACGACCAGATTGAAGATGTGCTGGCCAAACTGGGTTTCGGTACCGTTGAAAATGGCCAGCTGAAACCGGGAACCGAGAAATTCACCCTCTTTGATGGCAATGGATCTCTGCCGGACAGCTACAGAGAAATTGAAGCCCTGTTTACAGATGGCAACGATGCTGGCACCCAGGCTGACATCTTCAATTACGACATCGTTTTCTTCAATTGTGGGACCAGAGAACTGCTGGAAAATGCGCAAATGCAGATCCTGCGGGATTACGTGCAAGGTGGTGGAAAAATCTACGCCAGCGACCTGGCCTATGACTATGTGGAGCAGGCGTTCCCTGAATTCGTCAATTTCTATGGCTCCGACAGCACACCAGCAGCAGAAAAAGAAGGCATCGCATCCGCCCAGGTGGGCACCTCTGGCATCACCTCAGAAACCACAGTGGATGACAACCTCAAGGCCTGGCTGCAGGGTGTCAGCTGCACCGGAGGGTCCTGTGTGCAGGCAAACGGCAAGGTTCACATCGAGGGTTTCCTGTTTGGATGGGCAGTGATCAATGGACCCCACCCCGAAAAGACCTCGGTGGTGAAAACCTGGGTGCATGGACCTGTGAACTGGATGGGCAGTCCAGGTGGACAACCAGAAGACAAACCCCTTTCGGTCACTTTCCCCTTTGGGAACGGCAAAGTACTTTACACCTCTTACCACACAGAGCCTGCTGCATCAGAGACCCTGCTCCCCCAGGAACGCATTCTGCAGTATCTGGTGTTTGAGCTGTAAATCTTCTCATGCATTCCTGCTGAAAGTCCATGGAAGACAAAACCTCTGGTTCAGAATCAGTTTGGTGCAGGAAAGGCCAGCCAACCCAGCTGGCCTTTCCTGTTGAAGATTCCACATGATCTGTCGAAGAGCAACAACCTGCTGAGAACTCTGGTCTGAACTGGAGTTTCCTTGCCAGGCTTTTCCTTGAATCACACTTTGATCGAAATAGCAAAGGCCATGATCACAAGAATTGTGCACAATGCAATCTAGGATGGGAGCACATCCCCAAAGGAGCCCCATGAACCACCGTGCCCTGTCCCTGATCCCCATCACCGCTGCCCTTTTCATCTCCTGCAACCCCACCACTCCCCCTGCCAATCCTGGCCCTGTACCTCCAACCGGAGAGAAGGCCATCAAAATTGCTGGCAAACTGCTGGCTCCAGATGGCACCACCCCCATTGCCAATGCCCTGGTCTATGTGCCTGACAGCTCCATCGCCACCATCAAGGCACAGGCCCTGGCCTGCGGGACCCCACCCAATGCCACCTGGGCTGCAACCTGCACAGGTCCAGACGGCAGTTTCTCTTTTGAAGCAGAAACCCAGAACAGCACCTTCAAAGTGGTGTTCAAAAAAGGCAGTTTCGAAGCAGAATCCCAGGTGAATGCCCAGAATGGTCAGGCCAATGTGGGCAATGTGAAACTCAACAATGATCCCACCAAAGGGGCACCCAAAATGGCTGTGGTCACAGGCAGCTATGACCGCATTCAGAACATTCTTGCCAAACTGGGTTATGGACAGCTGGCAAATGGAGAACTGAAACTGGGCACGGAACAATTTGATCTCTTTGACGGTGATGATTCGCTGGAAACCAGTGACCCCAGCGTAGAAGCCCTCTTCACAGATGGCAACGATGCTGGCACCCAGGCTGACATTTTCAATTACGACATCGTGTTCTTCAACTGCGGTACCCAGGAACTGCTGACCCCACAAGACGCCGCACTGCTCAGACAGTACGTCCAGGGTGGAGGCAAGATCTATGCCAGCGACCTGGCCTATGACTATGTTGAACAGGCTTTCCCCGAACATGTGGACTTCTTTGGTTCAGATGGAACTGCAGAAACGGTTGCAGAAGAAATTGGCATGGCAGAAGTCGGCAATGAGGACATCGAAACCCAGGCCACTGTGGATGGCAATCTCAAAGCCTGGTTGCAGACGGTCACCTGCCGCACTGGAAACTGCGTCAGCCCTGATGGCACCGTGCACATTGAAGGCTTTGCAGGATCATGGGCGGTGATCAACCAGCCTCATCCTGCAAAGAAGACAGAGGTCAAAGTCTGGTCCTCTGGAAATGTCAACTGGACGGACAACCGTGGTGATGAAGTGGTCAAAGGCAGCGGTGTGAAACCCCTCTCTGTCACCTTCCCCTTTGGCAATGGCAAGGTGCTGTACACCTCTTATCACTCTGAGCCTGGAACCGAAGCGGGCCTCACTCCCCAGGAACGTATTTTGCAGTATCTGGTGTTTGAACTGTAAACCCCAATGCCAGATGCCCCCGTTCTGGGGGCATCTTTTTTATTTCCCTTCTTACAGATGCTCGTGAGGACATCCCTTTGTGTTTTCAGCAGCCTGTTTCAGATGTCTTCGTTGCCCGAGTCCATCCGCACAATTTTGGGCTGGAAGGAGGCAATGGTGCGCACCAGATCCTTCTGGGCTTCCATCACAGTGGCCACATCTTTGTAGCAATAGGGACCTTCATCCACCCCTGCCCCGATCACCTCTACCCCTGCCTCTTTTGCGGCACGGTCCAGATCTTTTTGTGCATAGGTGCGCTCTGCAGCACGGCGACCAATTTTGCGCCCGGCACCGTGGCTGGCACTGGTGAGGCTCTTTTCTTCTCCTTTGCCGACCACCACATAAGCAGGCTGGGTCATGCTGCCAGGAATCACCCCAAGCTGTCCTTCTCCTGCAGGGGTTGCCCCTTTGCGGTGCACGATCAGTTCCTTGCCATCATGTTCTTCTTTCCAGGCAAAGTTGTGGTGGTTTTCCACATGGCTGATGATGTCAGAACCCAGATCTTCAGCAATCCGCTGGTGGATGATGTGGTGATTGGCACTGGCGTAATCCCCCATCAGGTTCATGGCTTCCCAGTACTCCTGACCGTCTTCGGTGTTCAGGTCCAGCCAGGCCAGGGCCTTATAGGGGACATCAAGATTGGGCAGGTTTTTCTCGGCACGCTTCATGTACTCGGTGGCGATCTTGTGGCCCACCCCACGAGAACCACTGTGGCTCATCAGGGCGAGATATTCTCCAGCGTCGAGACCCAGTTCCTGAGAAGCCTCTTCCAGGGTCAGAATGCCAAACTCCACAAAGTGGTTGCCACTGCCAGAAGTGCCAATCTGGGTGCGGGCTTTGTCTTTCAGCTGTTTTGCAATGGCAATGCTGTTCCAGCGGGGGTCATCCAGCACATCGTGGTCTGGAGCGTCCCCTTTGGACCAGCCTTCACCAGCCCCGAAACGGGTGTTTTTCAGCAGGATTTTGCGCAGTTTGTCGTTTTTCAGGGTCTTCTTGCCCGAGAGGGGTTCATCGAACACACTGATGCGCACCCGGCAGGCAATGTCATAACCGATCATCGCAGGACTGACAGCATTTTCCAGACCGGCCACCCCTCCGATGGGCATGCCGTAACCCAGGTGGGCATCAGGCATCAGGGCACCAGCCACTGTGGGCGCAAGGCTCATCACCGTGGACATCTGACCAAAAGCGCTCTCCTCGATGTTCTCGCGGCCCCAGATGGTGTAATCCAGCGGAGGTTTGATCAGCTGGGCACGGTCACGAGACTGGTAAATCAGAGCAGCCAGATGCTTGTAAATGGCATGGTCCAGGTAAGGCTGAGGGTCAGATTTCAGGGCAGCCAGATCCTGCAAAATCTTCGCTTTGGGGTGCTTCTGGTTCTTGGCGACCTCTGCAGCACGCAGGGCCTCTTTGATTTCACGGCTCTGGTAGCCAAGATCGATCACTTCTTTGGGGGTCATCATAAAATACCTTCTTTATTGGGAGCGGTCAGCCATCAGCCATCAGCCGTCAGCAGAAAAACAGAGGGCTCAGGGGTCACAGATCCTCTGATTTCACAGATCAACGCAGCATAAGACGAATTCCAGCAGCATTCTGCTTCATGTCACTCAAACTTGTCTATGGGGTCACGCCATCATGCGGATTGAAGCCATTGTAAATGGATGCACACTGTCCCACATGCTCATTTTCACTTAGTTTCTTCTGAGGGTTCTAGGCCATCCATATTAAAGGCCTCCTGCATCCCCTGTTTTGCAGTCTCGATGGCGACTTCGGGAGCATAACTGAGGGCCAGAACTGCCTGATAGGCACGCATCGCGTTCTCGCGGTCTCCCAGAGCATCTCGAACCTGTCCCAGACGTGCAAAGATCAGACCAGGCAGGTACCTGGGATCGTCCTTCACTCCGTGTGCCGCATCGAACAGCAGGCTTCTTGCGCTCTCCAGGTCTCCCACAGCCAGATAGATGTTCGCTGCAGCGTATTGCAGTTCAGATTTCGGGGTCAGCAGGTCCCCTTCCTCCCGCAGCAGACTGGTGACCAGCGTTTCAAGATCGTCGTCTTCTTCAATCAGAGCGGCACGGTCTGCCAGTGCACGGAGCCTGGAGCTTTCCCCCGGCCTGAAGTCTGAAAGGTCTGGAACCTGACTGCCTTCAAGTGCAGCAATCAGGTCTGGGATGTCATCCACAGCAGCCAGAACCACGCCATCCTTGATGTCCTGAAGCTGCCCCACCAGTTTGCTGAGGCGGTCTTTCCGGTAAGCGGTTGCTGGCCCTTCCTCCAAAAATGTGCCAATTTCTGTGTGGTATTCCAGCATGTGGTTCAGGGTGTTTTCACTGTGAACGCTCTGGGCGGTCAGGGGTTGCCTCAGGAACCCGACAAGTTCAGCATCGAGTTTCTGTCTCCTCTGAATCAGTTGCTTGCCCTGAGCATACTGATTCAGGATGTCAAACATCTGCGCTTGATCCTGCTGGCTCTGGGCATCATCTTCTGCCAGCATGGTGCAGGACACTCCAGCCGTTTCCAGGGCAAATTTCAGGGGATGCTCGGGGGTCATGAAGACCGTGCTGTAAACCTGCTGGACCCCCATCCACCTGAGCACCTCAATGACGGTGCTGGTGTTGTAAGCCGCATGCAAGCGGTGAAATTCTCCCAGATCAGCGATGAATTGAATCATGGGACCAGTGTATAGGTGCAGAAGGCTGAAGGCCAAGGCAGAAGGCACAAAGCCGCAGCAAAAGCCTACCTGACCTTCTGCCTTCTGCTTTCTGCCTTCTGCTCTACCCTTCACACAGAAACGTTCACACCCACTCCAATGTCCGAACCTGCTTTTTGCCCTCAGCCCTCGGCCTCTATGCCATATTGCCTAAGCCTTTACACTCCCCTGCTAAAAATGGCTTAATGCCCTTTTTCAGCAGTAGGATTGCCTCATAAGGGCTGTCTGCAGGTGCAAGGACCACCTGTCGGCAGCTTTTTCAGGCCCGGTCATTGCTGTAAAAATCTGTCACCGTTCGGGCCAGGGGTTTGAGATGCTGTGGCGACAACGGATGCAGGAAAACAACTTCAAATTTGGCGTCTTCAATGGCTGGCTGGTGCTGCTCGCAGATGGTCTGATGAACCCCAGCATTGTGATTGCAGCCTTTGCAACCCAGCTCGGGGCCAGCAACATCACCATCGGGCTGATTCCTGCGCTCAGTGCGGGCATGTGGTTTCTGCCCCAGCTGTATGTGGCGTCCATTGTGCGGAGTTATCCCAGAAAGCTTCCCGTGTACAACAAGATGGCGAAAATCCGCACCACCATGTACATGTGTCTGGCGCTCACCAGTTTTCTGTTCATTGACCATCCCAGCTTGCTCTTGACCCTGTTCATGCTGTGCATTGCCGGGAGTGCGCTTGCTGCAGGCATCACCGGACTTCCCTGGCTGGAAGTGGTGTCCAAAACCATTCCGCAACAGGAACGTCCGATGTTCTTTGGCATCCGCAACCTTGGAGGAGGGATTCTGGCTTTCGGGGCAGGAATTCTGGTGCGTTTCATCATGGATTCGGACCTGCAGTTCCCGTACAACTATTCCCTGATCTTTTTCGTGGGTGGCCTGATCTATACGGCAGGTTACGCCATTTTTGGGCGGGTGCAGGAACCGGATGAACCCGTGCAGCCCCGCAGCAATGTGCTTGAGGACATCAAGAACATTCCCAACATGCTCAGAAAAGACCCGGAACTCAGGCGTTTTCTGGTTGCCCGGGCTTTTGTGGCCATCGCAGGGATCGCTGAGCCGTTCTTTGCGGTTTACGCCCTGAAAAACCTGCACATGGAGCAGAACTTCATCGGGTACTTCCTGATGGTGATTGCAGGGGTGGTGCCCCTATCCAACCTGTTCTGGACCTGGATCGGGACCGACAAGGGCAGCAGACGTGTGATGCGCATTGCCACTTCCATTGCGGTGCTTGCTCCTGTGGTGGCCCTGTTCACCCCTCCCGAATTGCCCGTGATGTACCTGCTGGTCTTCGTGCTGTACAGCATGGCACAGCAGGGGTATGGTCTGGCCTTCGGCAGTTACACCCTGAACATCTCCCCGGCCCATGACCGGAGCCGTTACCTGGGCACCATGAACACCCTGATGGGCTTCATGGTCTTCGCTCCGGTGGCAGGGGGTCTGATTGCCGACCACTCGGGATTTCATGCGGTGTTTTATGTGTCCATCTGTGCTTTTGTGCTGGCCTGGTTGTTTCAGAGCAAGCTTCGCAAAGACGCCTGATCAGGTCTCGATGCTGAGGGTTTCAAGACCCACCACCCGACCCTGCACCACTGCAACAATATAGATGTGCACCTGGATTTCCCCAACCCGGTAAACTGCAAGTTTCTGGCTGTGCTTTTGAAAGACTTCCCTGAGGTGCTGCATCCGGGAGGCAAAAGCCTGCTGGCCTTCGTCCATCCAGGGCTGAATCTGGGTGTGCCTGTCAAAAAAAGCATCGAAATTCAGGCGAATCGCTGCTTCTCCAGCATGGCCTGTAGACCGGGCAAAAGTCGCAGCATCTGGAAGTCGATGGAGGGAAGACACAAACCAGCTGAAAGGCACATCAGATTCGCTGGGAAAAACCATCACGGAAGAGGCCTGCATCACTTCATTCTGAAATGAAGCCATGGACAGGGCCTGGACCTTCTGAGGCTCAGGAAAAGTGGAATTGCAGGACATGAGCCCGGCAGACAAAAGCATACAGAGCGTGATAGACAGAATTTTCACGCTTCCAGCCTATCTCTGGGTCACGCTCTGCGCTTCAGGAAAAAGACCCACCCTGCATTAAGCACTCATCCACGGGAGGGATCTGGGGATCTCCCCGGTCTCTGCAAAACTCAGCAGGGCTTCCTGGGCCAGTTCAAAAGGGACCGTCAACCTCAGGTCGATTTCGCTGAGGTGACCATCTTCGATGAAAGCCAGGCACTTCCCTGGCCTTGTGTTTCCAGCGTGCACATCATCTGCCACATGGCAGAAATGACCGTTTTCGGGTTTGAAGACCAGATAGCTGCGGTCTGCACCCACCAGGATGCTCATCACACCACTGTTGTCAATCCGCAGTTCGACAGAAAGGGGTACACCCTGATGTCTGGCAGCCTTTCTGGCCTGTTCTATGGCCTGCATGAGATCGGCGCGGGATGTCACCTGCAATGCCTGGGCAATACCCTGCCAGACCACCGTTCCAACTGGAGTCATACATCACCTCCCACCCTCTGCGAGATGCACAGGACCAGTAGGGTTAACCTATCCTGCACCCTATCAGGGGAGAGCACAAGGGGCGATTTGCCCTTTTTGCCACGATGGAAACGCTTCATTGAGCAAAATGTACGGGTACGATCAGCCAGATGGAAGTTTACAGTTCACAGTTTGCAGTAGACAGGGCTTGTGAGCAAAAGCCTTTGCTGAAAGCCAGAACTGTAAACTGTGGGCTGTAAACTGTGGGCTGTAAACAATGCACCTGAATCAGTGCCCGAGAATCTGCGAGAGGAACAATCTGGAGCGTTCATGCTGGGGGTTGTTGTAGAAATCATTCGGGGTGGCCTCCTCCACAATCGCCCCCTTGTCAAAGAACACCACCCGGTCCGCCACCTCTCTGGCAAATCCCATCTCGTGCGTCACCACCAGCATGGTGATCCCCGAGTGCGCCAGTTCCTTCATCACGTCCAGCACTTCCTTGATCATCTCCGGGTCCAGCGCGGAAGTCGGCTCATCAAAC
>NZ_BJXB01000031.1 GCF_007990775.1 Deinococcus cellulosilyticus NBRC 106333 = KACC 11606
AATAAAGCTCATCTCTGGGGAGGGTGTGCCAGATGCAGGCTTTGAGTGGCAAGAAACAGGCCGCACAAGGGAGCACACTTTCTTCTGTTCTGGGCAGCATCAGGTGTGCTGGCTGTTTCTGTCTTCAAAGGGCCTTGAGCACACCTCCTGAACCATGTTTCGCAACCAGCGGTGCACTGGGTCGGCATCCAGACGGGGGTGCCACAGCATCGAGATGGTGATTTCTGGTGCTGGGAAAGGAAGGGGAAAACTGTGAAGACCTGCCCTCAATTTGCCTGTGTACTGCTCTGGCACACAGGTGATCAGGTTGGATGCCCTGACCAGGGCCAGGGCTGTGGCGAAATCTCCGACCACCGTGATGATGTCCCTTTTCAAGCCCAGGGAACTGAGGGTGTCATCGATGGGGCCTTTTTCCATTCCCCTTCTTGCGATGCTGATGTGCTGTCCGAGGGCAAAACGCGTGGGGGTGATTTCACCTGCACTGAGGTCATGGTCCTGCCGCACCACCCCAATGAAGCGGTCCCTGAACAGTTGCCGGGTCTGTACTTCTGGACTGGTGTTTTTTCCTGCCACTCCGATGTCCAGATCCAGCACACCTTCTCGCAGGGCAGTGCTGTCCCGGTCGGTTTTCTGTACAAAGCACAGCCTCACCGCCGGAGCCTCCTGTTGAATCCGGTGCAGAAGGTCCAGACCGAAGTTTTCCACGAAACCCTCCCGGACCCGCAGGTTGAAGGTGCGCTGGAGGGTGCTGAAATCAGGTGGGGTGGCAGGGCGCAGCACCTCCTGCACTTCCTGCACGAGCCTCCTGACCTGTTCACGGAGGGCCACAGCACGGGGGGTGGGAACCAGTCCTCTGCCTGCCCGCACCAGCAGGGGGTCTCCTGTGGTCTCCCGCAGCCGGGCCAGGGCACGACTCATGGCCGATGGACTGAGGTGCAGGCGTCGAGCAGCACGCGCCACACTGCCTTCCGCGAGGACGGCATCCAGGGTGAGGAGCAAGTTGAAATCAGGGTTTGACATGCCCTGATTTTAGGCGGTACAACCCAGGCTCTCTCTGATTCTGCCAGAGTCTCCAGCGGACAAAACAGCAGGCCCCTTTTTTCCTGTCGGTAAGAAATCTCCGCGTGGCCCAACTCCACAGGTGTTAGGATGAAAAAACATCCAGACATCTTGCGTCTGGGAGAATGTTTTCCTTTTCAGAGCGGGAGCGAACTTCACATGGGCCTGCAGGTCAGGTTTCATGGGTCACTCCAGTTGCCTTTCTGATTCAGGAAAGGAGGCACACCATGGCAGACCTGAACACCCTGGCACTGGCCATCAAAACTGCAGCCCATCCGCTCACAGGTGGATCAGAGGATTACGACACACTCCTGCAGACCATTGGAGACGCGCGTTTTGTGCTCATCGGGGAGGCCTCGCACGGCACCCATGAATTCTACCGGGAGCGGGCACGCATCACCCGATTGTTGATTGAGCAGAAAGGCTTCACGGCTGTGGCGGTCGAAGCAGACTGGCCTGATGCCTACCGGGTGAACCGCTTTGTGCGCGGTCTGGGAGAGGACAGAGATGCTTCAGAGGCCCTCGGGGACTTCCAGCGTTTCCCGAAATGGATGTGGCGCAACGAGGACGTGCATGGTTTTGTGAGCTGGTTGCGGGACCACAACACCCGTCATGCGGACAGGCAGGCAGGTTTTCATGGCATAGACCTGTACAGCCTGCACCGTTCCATGGAAGCCGTTGTTGAATATCTGGACACTGTGGACCCCCAGGCGGCACAGCGGGCCAGACAACGTTACAGTTGTTTTGAGCCTTACGGCGAGGACCCCCAGGAGTACGGCATGGCCACCGTGTATGGCACAGAGGAGCCCTGTGAAAGCGAGGTGGTGGCGCAACTGATGGAACTGCGTCAGCGGGAAACTGAACTCTCACAGGGTGGGGTGCTCGCCGAAGATGAGCACTTTTTTGCCGAGCAGAATGCCCGCCTGGCCCTCAACGCAGAGCGGTATTACCGGGCAGTGTTTCATGGCCGGGAAGACACCTGGAACCTGCGAGATGCCCACATGGCGGACACCATCGATGCCCTTTTTCTGCACCAGAAGGACCAGGGGCTGGAACCCAGAATTGTGGTCTGGGCCCACAACTCCCATCTGGGAGATGCGCGGGCCACCGAGGTGAACTGGCGGCAGAACCAGCAGAACGTGGGGCAGTACGTGCGTGAAAGGCACCCGGAGGACACCTTCATCATCGGTCTGAGCACCCACCACGGTGAGGTGACGGCTGCCGACGACTGGGGACAGCCTGCAAAGCGCAAAACCGTGAGGCCCGCGCTGCAAAACAGTGTGGAGGACCTGTTGCATGAGGTGGGGGTGCAGGATTTCTGGCTGGACCTGCGGGCAGACCGGAATACCCTGAGCGCCCTGCAGGAGAGCAGGCTGCAACGGTTCATCGGGGTGATCTACCGGCCCCAGACTGAACGCTGGAGCCATTATTACCTGACCCGACCTTCAGACCAGTACGACGCCCTGCTGTACTTTGACCGCACCTCCGCCCTGGTGCCTCTGGACCGGACCAGTGGATGGGAGGCCGGAGAACTCCCGGACACCTACCCTTCCGGGCAGTGACTTTCAGGTCAGCAGAGCAGTCCTCAAAACAGGGCTGGGGCCAGGTGGTGGTTGATGGCCAGCATGTCCCGCTCTGTGAGGGCCCTTTTGAGGTCTGTGCACCTTTGCAGGAACACTTCGGCGGTCTCACGGATCACGACCTGCCGTTCATGTCCACTGGCTGTTTTCAGGAGCACCACGGAGAGGGGGTCCAGGCTGGGGGTGTTGGTCACCTGCACAATCTGACGCATCGAGAGGGTCTCCACCTCGTTGGTGAGGGTGAGCACCATGATGAAATCCCGGGCGTCCTGAAGCTGCATCCCTGTCAACTTAGCAAAAGTTCTGTCACAAAACCATGAACAGGCTGCTCTGCATCTGCCATCTGGCGGATTGTTACAAGGGATGTGCGCTGGGGAGAAAAAAGGACCAGATTTGTAAAAAAAGGTCTTTCACACCGGAGGAAACCCCTGCAAGACCCTGGAAGAAAACTGTGAGGTTTCGTGCAATTGGGTGAACCAGAACCTGTCACTCCACATCCCGGGGCAACCACACCTGAACGGTGGTTCCCCTGTCGAGGACACTGTAAAGCTCGATGTTCCCTCCATGCTGCTCCACAATCCAGCGGGCAATCGGGAGGCCCAGACCGGTGCCTTCGGCGCGCCCGGAGCGCTGTCTGGCCTTGTCCACCCGGTAGAAGCGCTCGAAGACATGGGGCAGGTCCACCTCGCTGATCCCTGCACCCTGGTCCTGCAAGATCAGGGTGACGCCCTCCGCATCCTGCTGCAGGTCCAGGGTGATGGCGGCACCAGGAGGGCTGTATTTCACAGCATTTTCCAGCAGCTCAGAGAAAAGCTGGGCGAGTCGTTCAGCATCCCCCCTCAAATTCACCTTTTCTGGGAGGTTCCACCTGAACGCATGGTGGGGGTTGCTGGCCCGCGCGTCATCCCACACCTCCTGCAGCACCTTCGTGAGGTCAAGGTCTTCAATCAGGAATTCGAGGCCCATGTCTCCGCGCGCAAGCATCAGCATGTCGTTGACCATGCGGCTGAGCCTGAGGGTCTCCCACTGCACCTCTTCGATGACGTCCAGACGCTCTGAACGGGGCAGGTTGGGGTGACGCACCAGGATGTCCAGGTTGCCCTGCATGGCAGCCAGCGGGTTGCGGAATTCATGGGCGGCATTCTGCACAAACTGTTTCTCCCGGCGAATCATTTCCTGAAGTTCCAGTTCACTCTGGCGGATGCGTTCTTCGGCGAGTTTGCGGTCATGAATGTCAATGGTGCTGCCGATGTACCCCTGAAATTCCCCTTCCACACTGAACTCGGGAACGGCACGGACCATCACCCAGCGGTGGGCTCCGCTGTGGTGCTTCAGGCGAAATTCCAGTTCATACGGTTGCAGGTTCTTCCAGGCCTGATCGGCGACCGCCATCAGGTGGTCATGGTCTTCAGGATGAACGAAGCTGGCCCAGTCCCACCCTGCTGCCTCGTTTTCCAGCGTTCCGGTGAACTCAAACCATGCGGTGTTGAAGAACGTCGAGGAGCGGTGGCGGTCACTCATCCACAGCATCACCGGGGCACTGCTGGTGATGGTTTTCAGCCGCTGTTCGCTTTCCCTGAGCAGGCGCTCAGCCTGCACGCGGGCAGTGACATCCACCCCAGCATTGATGGAGACCAGTGGCCTTCCTTCTTCGTCCCTGCGAAAGATCACCACCCGTCCGTACAGCCAGCGTTCCTCTCCGTCCTTGTGGCGCATGCGCATCAGGTCTTCAAGGACCTCCCCCTCTTTCAGGTGACCGATGCGCTGAATGGTGGAGGTGAAGCGCCCGGCATCTTCCGGGAAGGTCAGCTCTGCGAGGGGAAGGGCCTCAAGCTCCTGGTGGGAGTACCCCAGGAAGTCGGCCATCTGCCGGTTGGAGAGGATCACCTCGTAGGTGCGCAGGTCCCGCACGGTGAGTGTGGCTGGCACAGCGTCGGTGATCTGCAGCAGAAAGTCCTGCTGTTCCCTGAGCCTCGCCTCGGTGTCTTTCAGTTCACGGATGTTGTCACTGATGTACCCCACGCCCAGCATTTGACCGTCTCTGGTGCGCACCGGGAAGTAGTGCACCCGCCAGTACGCTGGTGGCTGGTTGCCTCTGGGGTAACGGGACTCGAATTCCAGTGGGGGTGGGGATTCGCCGTGCAGAAACACCCGTTCCAGAACGGGTTTCAGCAGGGGGAAGGTGTTGGGGTACAGTTCCTCCAGGGAGTGCTTCTGGAAATCCTCCCGGGTGTAAGGGGTGTCCTCGATCACCGTGTTGTTCAGCACCCTGAGGGTGTAATCCCGGTCCATCAGGCCCAGGCCCACCGGAGCGTTCTCCAGCAAAGCTTCCAGGTAGCCTTCGGTTTCTGCCAGGGGCCGCAGGATGCCCAGCCAGCCTCTCAAGCCTTCATCGACAATGGGGGTGACGCTGAGTTCATACCAGTTTTCCCGTTGCTCTTCCAGCAAAGGGAAAGTCAGGGTGAAGCCCTCCCCTGTCTGCCTCTGGCATGTGAAGTCATTCAGCACCCGCTTACGGTGGCTTTCAGGCAGCCATTCTTCAAGTTGCCCTGCATCGAAAACCCCTGTGCCAAAATGCCTCTGGTAAGCCTGATTGGTGAGGAACACCCTGCATGCAGGGTCTGCCATCCAGGCTGGCCCCTGAAGGGCATTGAGGATCGCAGTGGGAGGCAAATGCATCAACACATCAGGGTCTGGCTTCATGGGCTCCTTCAGGAAAGTTGAAAGATCGGTTTTTTTACAAACCTGACTGTATCATGTCATTCCTCTGGCTGAATCAAAGTGGCAATCAGTGCAGTCCAGCCCGTCTGGTGGCTTGCTCCGAGTCCTCTGCCTGTTTCCCCATGGAAGTACTCGTAAAAGAGCAGCAGGTCCCGGAAGTGCGGATCACTGCGGTAACGCTCCTCTCCACCGTGAATGGGCCGATCTCCCTGTGCATCGGGCAGAAAGAGGCGTATCAGGCGCTGTTTGAGGTCATTGGCCACTTCCCGCAGTGTCAGGTGTCTTCCTGATCGGACCGGGCATTCCACCTTCAGGTCATCCCCAAAGAACTCGGCGTAGCGCTCCAGGGCTTCGATGATCAGTTCGTTGATGGGAAGCCAGATCGGTCCCCTCCAGTTGGAGTTGCCCCCGAACATGCCGATGTCCGATTCACCCGGGGTGTATTTCACGGTGTAATCCACCCCATCGAGTTTGAGGGTGTAGGGATGCACCTCATGCACCTTCGACACCGAACGGATGCCGTAAGGGGAGAGAAACTCGTCTTCGTCCAGCAGGTAGGAGAGCACCTGAACGAGGCGCTCTTTGCTGGGCAGGGCCAGCAGGCGGCGGGTGGTTCCTTCCTGGGTGTTTACGGTCATGCTGCTGATGAGGCCTGCGAGCTCTGGACGGTTCTGCAACAGCCAGTTCATGCGTTTGGTAAAACCCGGGAGGTGATCCAGCACCTGCTGCTCCAATTGCACCACCGCAATCAGAGGCAAGAGGCCCACCAGTGAGCGGATTTTCAGTGGAAAGGCCACATCGTCCACATGCAGGATGTCGTAATAAAAGCCGTCATCCTCATTCCACAGGCCGCTTCCACCGAGGGTGTTGATGGCATCTGCGATGGCCAGAAAATGCTCGAAGTACTTGGAGGCCATGTCCTCGAACGCAGGATCGCTCTGGGCGAGCTCCAGGGCAATCTTCAGCATGGTGGTGGCGTAAAAGGCCATCCAGGCGGTCCCATCGGCCTGCTCGAGTTTCCAGCCCTGCAGGGGGCGTGAGCGGTCAAACACCCCGATGTTGTCGAGGCCCAGAAACCCTCCGGCGAAGAGGTTGTTGCCGTCCCGGTCCTTGCGGTTCACCCACCAGGTGAAATTCAGGGTGAGCTTCTGGAACACCCGTTTTAAAAAGAGGGTGTCCTCTGCGCCTGTGGCCTCATACACCTTCCAGGCTGCCCAGGCATGCACCGGAGGATTCACGTCACTGAAGTTGAATTCGTAGGCAGGCATCTGCCCACTCAGGTGCATGTACCACTCCCTCAAAAAGAGGATCATCTGCATTTTGGCGAAATCCGGGTCGATCTGTGACATCGGCAGCATGTGAAAGGCCAGATCCCACAGGGCATACCAGGGGTACTCCCACTTGTCTGGCATGGAGATCACATCCCGGTTGTACAGGTGCTCCCACTCGGCGTTGCGTCCCAACTGGTGTTTCAAAGGAGGGGCAGGCCGGGCAGGGTCCCCCTCCAGCCAGTCTTTCACCACAAACCAGTAGAACTGCTTGCTGTGCAAAAGTCCTGCGTAGGCCTGTCGGGCAATTCGGGCCTGCTCCGGGGGCACCCCGTAAAGCACCTGACCGTAAAAGAAATCCGTTTCCTGGATTCGGGTTTCGAAGGTCCGGTCAAAGTCCTCTCCAAATGGCTGCAGAATGGGTTGCGTTGCCTGATGCAAACGGAAGTGCAACACGGATTTTTCTCCAGCGGGGACGTGCAGGATGTAGTGGGCGGCCGCTTTGGTCCCGGTCTGTGCGGGGTTCACTGCGTCCTTTTTTTCCTGAACCACAAAGCTGTGAAAAGCATCTTTGACGTAAGGGGAAGCATTCGGGACGCTGAACAGGCGCTGCTGGTCAGATTCATTCTCGGTGAAGAGCCACTCCAGAGGTGGGGTCTGGGCTTCAAAAACGAAATCTTCCAGGGCTTCATGGTGGGTTTTGAGACGCCCCTGATCCAGCACAATGGAAGGTTTCGACCAGTACCCCTCTCCGGTGCGGCCCCAGGACCAGGTGTTGCGGAACCACAAGGTGGGCAGCAGGTGAAGCGTGGCCTCTTCTTCTCCCCGGTTCGCCACGGTGATGCGGATCAGCAGGTCATCTGGGCTTTCCTTGGCATACTCGGCAAAAACATCAAAATATCCCCCATCAAACACCCCGGTGTCCAGAATCTCAAATTCCGCATCTTCGCGGGTGCGCCTGTGGTTTTCCTCCACCAGTGCCTGATAAGGAAAAGCCTGCTGCGGATACTTGTAGAGCGATTTCAGGTAACTGTGCGTCGGGGAGGAGTCCAGGTGATAATAAAGCTCTTTGACGTCCTCACCGTGGTTGCCTTCGGGCCCGGTCAGGCCGAACAGGCGTTCCTTGAGAATGGGGTCCTGACCGTTCCACAGGGCCAGTGCAAAACACAGACGGCACTCCCGGTCGGTGATGCCCATGAGGCCATCCTCACCCCAGCGGTAAGCCCGACTGCGGGCCTGATCGTGGGTGAAACTGCTCCAGACGTTGCCATCTTCCGAGTAGTCTTCCCGCACGGTGCCCCACTGGCGCTCCGACAGGTAGGGTCCCCAGCGTTTCCAGTTCTGTTCACGGGCTTCGGCTTCTTGCAGGCGTTTCTGTTCCGGCAGCAGTCGCATGGGATTCACCATACACAATGAAGCTCAAGATCACCTGAAGGCTCCTGCTGGCAACACAAAAAGCCGGGCAGATTGCAGCAAATCACAGCAAAAACCCCTTCCCACAGTGCAATAATGCCCCCATGAACCAGACGCAAATGGAAAGCATCCGCCTCGAAACCCACTGGACCACCCTGAAGGAAGGCTCTTATGAACTTCCGGTGTATGAATCTGAGGGGTCACGCATTCTGTTCTTTTATGAAACTGGAATTCCTTCCGATCCTGCCCGTCAGGTGCACTACGGTGTGCGCCTGCAGGCCCCCCAGGGGGAAACCCTGTTGATGGAAAAAAATGTGCTCACCCTCGAAGAGGCCCTCAGTGATTTTGAGCGCCTGCACCAGCACCTCCAGCAGCAGGGTCAGCAGGTGATTGCCTCCAGATCCCTGTGAGGTGAAAGAAACCATACCTGCCTCTGGGCAGGTTTTTTTGTGCCCCTGGGAGGAAGGCGGGTCTTCAGCAAACGCTCTTCTGGTGGACAGGCAAAATGTCATGGTTGTGTAACACAAAGGTCTGTCTTTTTGAGCCATCTGGTGACAACCCGGTAAGAAAAACCGCTTTATGCTGGAACCATCCCGCTGAATGGCAGCTGAAGGCAGCTGCTTCACCTTCTCGTTTTTCAAGGCAGGTTCACCATGAAACACCCCCTCTTTGCCCTGATCCTTTCCGGGTTGCTTGCTTCTTGCGCCCAGAAAGCCACCTCCAACCTCCCTGTGCTTCCCGAACCTCCTCGAAACACCACCCATCTGGTGGAAGTGGCATTCAATGGTGTGGGAACCGCCCAGCCCACCAGCAGCGCAAAAACCCTGCAATCCTCAGGCCTCCAGAAACAGGGCCTGCAAACAGTCACCGGAGAGTTGCAGTTCACCTCCCTGTCCACCAGCACGTTCACCGTCAAACGCACAGGAACACGCTTCGTGACCGCCACCTACCAGATCACCAACAACACTGGCCGCACCCTGCATGACCTGGGCCTGGTGGGTGTCGCCCTGAACGACACCGATGGTGACGCCAGCAACAACAGTGTGTCTCCCACCGCACAGGGCACCGCTTTCAGGAGCCTGAAACACTACGATGGCTCAGACGCCAGTGAAAAAGCGCCTGTTCTGGTTCCTGGCACAGCCCAGAAATACGATTACCGTTCAGACAGTGCCGTTGCCGATGACAGTGGAACCGTTTACCGCAGTGGCCTGGACCTGAACGGCTTCACTCCAGCAGCACCTTCGGGTCTCACAATGAACGTGCAGGACTTCGGGTGGTTCCTGGAAGGCGATTTCCCCAGTGGCACCTCGCAGGTGGTGACGTTCTCGGTGGCTTTCCCGATGGATGCGGACCCCAGAAATGATCCCTACAGTTTCTCCTTTGTGGCCACCTACAGCGAAAATGTGCTTCCCGAGCCCACACAGTTTGTCACCCTTGGGGGCGCGCTGAACGTCTCACCCGATGCCAGCCGTCCATTCATCGCAGTGGACCAGAACAACACCCCGGTGGTCTCCTACATGGAGTGGTTCAACGACATTGGCACGGTCACGCAGGTGAAGCGCTGGAATGGCAGCACCTGGGATGCCTATCCTGTCCCTTTCAACAGCGCAACCGAAGGGGCGAGAGAACCCAGTGTGGCCCTGACGCCCTCTGGAAACCCCGTGGTGATGGCCCAGACGTACGGAGGGAGAGGCCTGGCTCTGGCTGTGAAGCGCTGGAATGGCAACAGCTGGGATGATCTGGGCACTGCCGTTGAACTGGACGACATGCACATGCACCTCGACACAGGGTCCATGCAACTCGCTGTGGCACCAGATGGTGCGCCCGTGGTGGTCTACACGGGCATGAAGGCCGATTACAGCACCCCATCGGATGAACTGCACGTCCTCAAATACCAGACGGGGACAGGCTGGGTGGATCTCGGAGGCGCATTGAATTTTGGTCAGTACCATTACCTGGAATTCCCCAGTGTGGCTTTCAACACCTCCGGGCAACCCGTGGTGGCGTGGGCAGAAGCGGTGGACAACCAGTCAGGCGATGTGTGGGTGAAAGCCTGGAATGGTACGTCCTGGACACAACTCGGTGGTCCGCTTGATGTCAACCAGAGCCACCATGTGCTCAACACCTCTGTTGCAGTGGGCAAAAACAACGTGCCTGTGGTGGGCTGGAGTGAATACGGCAATGATTACAACGCCAATGTCCATGTGAAACGCTGGGATGGCAACACCTGGGTTCAACTCGGTGGTCCCCTGGACAGTGTGGAAACCAGACAGGCCTACCAACCCACTGTGGTGGTGGACAGCAGCAACCGCCCCGTGGTCTCCTGGTACGAAGAAATGGGCAATGGCCTGCAGTACCATGTGAAACGCTGGAATGGCAACACCTGGGATACCCTGCTTTCTCCGGTGCACCCAGAGAGCTCTGCAGCGTACGATTACATGCGCATGGCTGCTGGCCCCAACAACAGCGTGAGTGTGGTGTGGAACCAGTACAGTGCCAGCACCGCCAACCAGAGCCAGATTCTGGTCAAGCGTTTCGAGTAAAACCCGCTCTTCAGATCTCTCAGACCAGGGGCTGCCTGTAACACTTCAGGTGGCCCTTTTGCTGGGTTCATCAGGACCCTGAAGTGCGGGAGAAACACCACACCTGCTTCTGGTCCACACAGAACTGCGGCTCTCCGGTCCACCAGCGGAAATGCACCCTGGGTTCCAGGGCACTGTTGAAGAACACCCACTTGAAGGCTTTCTGGGTGGAAGGTCTGGTTTTGAGGACCAGTCCTGTACTGGAATTCCACTTCCAGTAACCGATCTGCTGCACTTTGCCGTCAATTTCACGGTACACGCCCCCTCCACGCAGCATGAAAGAGGTGGATTTGGGGCAACTGGCATGGCAGGTCCAGGTGCCATTCAGGTCACGGGGGGTGGCCAGATAGGTGTTGATCACCGGCAGGCCCGCCATGGCAATCAGGATCACCAGGGCAATGGAAAACAGTGCCCAGAAGGCATTGCGGTTCATGTGGGATCGAGAGGCAGGTTTCTGAAGGGCCACTCCCATGTCAGGCCTCCTTCCATGCAAAGGGTCTGAAAATCAACAAAGCCATCACGCCACCTCCGGGGACAGGGCAGAGAACGTTTCTGGAACAGGATCAGCTGCAAAACACATCTCCTGTCTTCATGATGCATCCGAACGGTCAGCGGTGAAACAGCAAATGCACTTGACAGCGGACAAAAGACATTTCAGCAACACCCACAGTCACAAAGCGGGTCAATCAGAGTAAGATGGGACAGATTTTCAGTTTCCTCTGACACCCCCATGCGCAAGAATCCCAGACCCCTGAACCCTTTTCAGATGATTGCCCTGACGTTCCTGTTCGGACTGGTCATTGGCACGGTGCTGCTGTCGATGCCTTTCAGTGCAGCGCCTGGCAAGGAAGTCACCTTTTTACAGGCCCTCTTTACAGCCACCAGTGCATTGTGCATCACTGGACTCGCCGTTCTGGACACGGCCAGCACCTTCAGTGTGTGGGGGGAACTGGTGATCATGGTGCTGATCCAGATCGGAGGACTGGGCATCCTGACCTTCGGGACAGCCTTTGCTGTTTTTGCCGGGCGGCGCATGGGCGTGCAGGAACGCCTGAACCTCGCCACCCAGCTTGGGGGCGTCAATGCAGGTGAGGTCAAACACATTCTGGTGCAGATCTTCCGCTTCGTGATGGTGATTGAACTGGCAGGCACATTGCTTTTGTACATCCACTTTCTGCCCCTCGAAGGTCCTGTGGGAGGGCTGTATTACGCAGCTTTTCATGCAGTGAGTGCCTTCAATAACGCGGGTTTTGCCCTGTACCCCGACAGCCTGATGCGATTTGTGGATGACAAGTACGTGAATCTGGTGATTTCTGCCCTGGTCATTCTGGGCAGCATGGGGTTTCTGGTGATGGCCTCCCTGCTGCTGCACCTTCAGAAGCCCAGACAGCACCGCCTGGACCTGAACGCCTGGATTTCCATCTGGACGTCGGTTTTCCTGCTCTTGCTGGGGTTTTTCACCATCACAGCACTGGAGTGGAACAATCCAGCAACCCTGGGGAAACTGCACTGGTCAGACCGCATCATGGCAGGGTTCTTTCACTCCGTTGCACCCAGATCAATCGGGTTCAACACCGTGGATTACGGCCTGATGCACCATGGGACCCTGCTCATCACCATCATGCTGATGTTCGTGGGGGCCAATCCGGGGTCCACCGGGGGGGGCATCAAGACCACCACCTTTTTTGTGTTGATCACCAGCGTCTGGAGCATGCTGAGGGGCAGGGGGGAAATGGTCGCCTTCAAACGGCGCATCGAACAGGACATCGTGATGCGGGCGGGCGTGGTTGCGGTGATGTCCCTGAGCATCATCGTTTTCGCCCTGTTTTTGCTGACCATCACCGAGCAGGAGAACATGGCCCAGGGAAAACTGACCCTGCTGCAAATCATCTTCGAGACCTTCAGTGCCTTTTGCACGGTGGGCCTGAGCATGAATGCCACAGGACAGTTCTCGGATGCCGGAAAAATCATTCTGGCTTTTCTGATGTACGTGGGGAGGATCGGGCCCCTCACCTTCGCCATTGCCCTCAGCACCCGTTCCACCAAAGGCGTCATCCATTATCCTGCAGACCGCAACATCCAGATCGGCTAGGAACAGAGAGGAAAAGGACATGAGAAAACATCAATTTCTGGTCATCGGACTGGGCCGATTTGGGACCGCTGTGGCAACCACCCTGTACCAGCTCGGACATGAAGTGGTCGCCATCGATGAGCATGAAGAAAACGTGCAGAGGGTCATGAACCACGTCACCCATGTCGCCATGCTGGATGCCACCGACGAGCGCGCCCTCTCTGCACTGGGCATTCAGGATTTCGACGTGGTCATTGTGGCCATTGGGGCAGATGTGAAAGCCAACATCCTCACCACCGTGGCCGCCAAGAGCGCCGGAGCCAAATACGTGGTCAGCAAGGCCGTGGACGACATGACCCGACGGGTGCTGGAGAAAGTGGGGGCAGACCTCGTGGTGCGCCCCGAACACGACATGGGGGTGCGTCTGGCCCGCAAACTGGTCCGGCCCCACAGCTTTGATGACATCGACCTGGGCACCGATTACGCCATTGCAGAGGTCACCGCCACCGGGCGCATCGAGGGCACTTTAAAGGACCTGAACCTCACCAACCGTTTCGGGGTGCAGGTGATCGCCCTGAAAACCGGCAGTCAGGTGCGCATCTCTCCGAAGGCCGATGACCGGGTGGTGGCCCACGACACCCTGGTGGTGGTGGGCACCCTGGAGAGCGTGGAACGCCTGATCAGTTACACCGAGGACACCTGATCAGGGCTGGGGTTCGGCACTGGTGACGGGTTTGTAGTACAGAAATCCCCGTTCAATGCCGTGTGTGGCGACACTGCACCCGGAAGGCTTGAATTCAAAGAGGGCCTCGTTCTGGTACTGGTCGTCGTTGTTGCTGAGCAGGAGGGGGATTTTGCTGCCATTGGCTTTCCTCAGCACCCCACTGACCTTGTAGCGCCCGATGGGGATGTCGTAGACCATCAGGTATTCGTCTTCTGTTTTGCGCAGGACCTTTCCGGTGCTGCCGTCAATCAGTGGACCTTGCGGTGTGAAGGTCAGTTCTGCGGTGTCTCCCTGCTCCACATCCCGACGGAACAACCGGATCTCCCCTCCCCAGAAGCCATTTTCGAGGTCTTCGATTTCTCCGGAGAGTTTCAACTTGAAGTTGCGCACCAGGTTTTTGGTGGGTGTGAACACCTCGTAACCTTCGCTTTTTTCTGGTGCGACCCGCAGGCAGTAGGTTTTCCCGAGGTACTTGAATTCTGCGTTGGCGTAAGCGCGGTAAGGCAGTCTGGGCAGCACTGCAGCCTCGTACTTGCCATTCGCATTGGTGCGCACATCCACCTGTCCGGTGGTGAGGGCAGGACGGACGATCACTTTTGCTTTCGGAATGGGTTTGCCGCCTGTGCCCAGAACCACACCACTGACGGTGACAGACTGCTGGGCAAGGGCGGCACCTGCAGAGAAGAGCAGGGTGGAAAGGGTGATTGCAAGGGTTTTTTTCATGATGGCCTCCTTCTTGTGGCTTCAGGATAAAGAAGGAGGCGTGGTTAGTCCGTGATCTGGTTTTTATGGAAAACGTCTGAACGTCAGGGAGGCCAATCCGGGTTCAATCACGCTCCTGTGTTCACAGAAGGGAGGCGACCAGCAAAGGTCGCCTCTCTTCAAATCTGGGTCTGGTGGTTTCAGTCCTGCGCTGCGGCCAGGTGTTCGGCCAGACGGTCCCAGGTTTCGGTGATGCCTTGCAGCATGCCCATGTCCATCACGGTCTTCAGGGCCTCTTCGGTGTCGTATTCGGCGCGGGTGGTGACTTTTGTTCCGCCTTCCACCTCTTCAAAGGTCAGGGTGGAGAGGGTGGCGGGCATGTTCTCATTGATGGTGGCCTGAGCGTCAGAGAAGTGGTCAGTGTAGACCAGACGCGCCGGGGCTTCAATCTCCTGGTACACCCCCAGACCCCAGGATTCCATGCCGTAGAACTGGCCCTGGTTGGGGTCCACGCATTTCATGCAGTAGTGCCATTTGCCGCCGGGGCGCAGGTCGACGGTGCAGTGGGGCATGTCCCATCCCCGGGGGCCCCACCATTTGCTGAGGTGTTCTGCGGTGGTGAAGGCTTCAAAAACGAGATCGCGGGGGGCTTTGAACACGCGGTCCAGAACGAGAACTTTGCCGTTTTCAATGCGGGAGTTGATGGGGTTTTTTGCAGTCTGGGTCATGGTTTTCTCCTGTCAGGGTTGGAATTCTGGTCTTCGGTGGGGGTCTGGGATTCGGTTTTTTCTTTGCGCTCTTGTTGAAGCTTTTGCAGGTAGTCGTCCAGGCGGTCGTAACGTTCTTCCCAGAGCTTGCGGTAGGTGCTGAGCCACTGGTCGAGTTCCTGAAAGGGTGCAGCCCGCAGGGTGCAGACGCGTTTGTTGGCCACGGCTTCGACTTCGATGAGTCCAGCATCGCTGAGCACACGCAGGTGCTTGGACGCCTGGGGTTGCCGGATGTCCAGCCGGGTGGCAATTTCGCCAACGGTGAGGGGCTGCTCGATCAGGAGTTCAATGATGTGCAGGCGGTGGGGTTCGGCCAGGGCACTGAAAGTGGTGGCGTTCAGTGGGATTCCTCCTTTCCTGAGGTCTCTCTTGCCTGATGTAAGTATGCCATACCAGGAATATTCCTGTCAAGGAATATTCCTTAATCGAATGCATTCTCTGCTCCCCAGGTCTTCTGGACTCAGATCTCCTCAGAGAGCCTGGCCACCCGATTGAACCCACTGTGAATCTGCTCCAGCACAGTCATCACATCCAGGTGGATGCTGCTGGATTCTCTGGAGTCACTCTTCTCTGAAAGCCTGTGCAGGTGGTTCACACGCTGGGCAATCAGCTTCTTCTCAAATGCCTCCTCGTTCTGGACCAGATTGCGCCTTTCGCTGAGGGAAGTCACACAGCGCACCATGTGTTCCCGGAGCTCCTGCGCACTCTCCAGCAGTTCCTGCTCTCCCTCACTGGAAAACCGGTATCCGCGCCGTTCCAGCTTGCGGGGTTGCCGCACCAGACGCTTGCACAGGTCAGCAATGGCTTCCAGTTCATTGACGGCCAGCAGCAGGGCAGACAGCCGGGATTCCTCCACTTTGCCCGTCAGGCGGCCCAGGGTGATGACCACGGTGTTGACCAGTCGGTCCACATGCTTCTCTCCAGACTCCACCTCTGCTTGCACGTCTTTGCCCTGCAAACGCAAGATGGCCGTGGCATACAGGTGCTCGGTGCGTTCTGCGATGTGAACCGTTTCACGCAGGGCCAGACCGTACAGCAGTTCCGGGTCCCGCACAGACTTCTCCAGATCGAGGTGCTTCGGGGCGTGGGGGTCAGGTGGGGTGGGAATGAAACGCTCCAGCAGCCTCACAATGGGGGTCAGGAAGGGAATCACCGCCAGCAGCACCAGCACGTTGAACAGGGTGTGCATGTTTGCCACAAAGCGCTGCCCACCAGAACTGAAGGAGGAAATCCAGCCTGCCACCTGACCGGCAAAGACCACCACCACAGCCCCAAAGAGGATCTTCAAAATCAGGTGCCCGATGGCGGCCCTCCGTGCATCCACGTTGCTGTTGAGGCTCGCAGTCACTGCAGAAACGGTGGTTCCGATGTTGGCCCCAACAATCAGAGCGATGCTCTGGACCTCGCTGATGAGGCCGCCACTCAGGAAGGCAAGGCCCAGGGTTGCGGTGGCATTGCTGCTCTGCAAAAGGACCGCTGCAAGGAACACCCCAAACAGGGTCAGGGTGAGGGGATGGTCTGCCAGCAGGGCGATGATCTGCTGGGCCAGCGAATTGTTTTTCAGGGGCTCCAGGGACTCCATCAACAGGTCCAGACCCAGAAAAAGCAGGCCGAAACCCAGCAGGGTCTGCCCAAGTTTGCCGTCCAGAATGCGTTTGCTGCTCAGCAGCAGGCTGGCACCGATCAGCGGGTACTGGATGTTTTCCAGGTCCAGAGCCAGCAACTGTACGGTGAGGGTCCCGCCAATTCCAGCAGCCAGAGCAACAACCAGGGCCTGCCTGAGGCGCAGGATTCCTGCATTGACGAACTCCACGGTCAGCACCGTGATCATGGTGCCTGACTGGGCCACCGCCGTGACCACCGTTCCCACCAGTGCTGCACCAAAGGTTGAACGGGTCACCCGGGCCAGCATGCGCCGCATGCCCTTGCCCAGCAGGGCCTGAAGGCTGCTGCCGGCCAGTGAAACCCCATAAAGAAAAAGTGCAAGTCCAGTGAGCAGAAGAAACATGGCCTGATGGTAAAGCCCGAATTCCTGCCCTTCAGTAATGCTTCAGATGATTCAGGTAGGTTGCGAGGGGTTCAGCAGGGGGTACCTGCGCCACAGGGCATTCAGGTGGGCCCGCACTTCGCGGGGTTCTGCAGGCTTGTAAATGCAGTCGTCTGCACCCAGATCCAGCAGTTCCACCACCTGCTCCCGGTCCAGTCTGGAGGCCAGCAGCAGGATTGGCACATTCCAGCGCATCCTGAGCCTCGGGAGCCAGTGCCGCAAATCAAAACGTTCCTGCACCTCCAGCACCAGTGCGTCTGGATTCAACTGCAGCATGTTCAGGTCAGGAGCGCTGTACAGCAGGGTTCGCTCTTGCTGCCCATCAAAATAAAGTTGGAGTTTCAGGGTGTTGGTCGAGCATTCCCCCAGCAGCATTATGGTTTTCACTTTGCCTCTCTTCTGTCCCCCGTGGGGTCCTGGTTGTACTGTAAGGGGAAGGTGTTAACAACCTGTTAAGAGTGAAACATCCCCTGACCTGTGTCAGGGGATGGGGTTTGAAGCTCTGCTGATTTGATGGGGTCAGTTGAGGGTCTGTCCGGTGTTCACTGCCCCTGTGGTGCTGGCAGTGGGGCCCGTCCAGGTAAAATCGCTGTATTTGTTGCCTGTGCCCGTGAGTTGCAGGGAGGACCCCGTAAGAGTGGTGCTGATCTCAGCAACACCAATGTCGGTGCTGGTGACACCACTTGCACATCCACTGGTGGGAGTCAGGGTGCCTTCATAACTCAGGAACTGAATCAGCGTGGTTCCACTGCACAGGGCCATGCCGTCAGAACCACCGTTCTGAATGCCATCAGCAGGATAGTCCACCCGGTAAATGGAGTACCCGTTGTGGGTCCCAACCAGAACCAGCGGGTCAGAGTCATACATCGAAAGGTTGCCACCGTTGTACAGTTCCACTTTCAGGCCAGTGGCACTGTAGCCGGAGGGCACAATCACTTCAATGAATTCTCCAACATCCCCCCCTGAGTTGTCGTAGTGAATCTCGTTGATCCAGGGGGTGGGTCCCACGGGGGTGTTGCCGCTCACAGTGATGGTGAAAGTGGCGGTGTCACTGGTCCCGGCAGGAATGCCCATTCCGGTGAGCGTCACCGTGTAGGTGCCATCAGGGGTGCCCGCTGGCACGTCGATCTGCACCGCTTCACTGGCCTCACCACTGATGATGGGGTCACTGGGGTAGGACACAGTGATGCCTGTGCCTCCTGAGACACTCGCGGAGAGCATCACAGGTGCAGCGTAGTTGGACCCCAGCACACCCACGTACACGGTTCCAGAGTTGCCCACGGTCACATCGACATTGCTGCTGGAGGTCCGCAGGTCAAAGCTGGCGGCAGGTGCAACGTCTGCGTTCAGGTTCAGGCCGACTTTGAGGGGGTCATGGTCACTGGAACGGTAGGCATCTGCAGCATAGAACGTGGTGATCTGGGTGGGGGTTTTGAAGTTCTCGTTGTAGTCCAGCACGGTGGGCTCATCACTGTTGATGTGCCATTTTTCTGCGCCGGACACCTGGGCGGCCAGACTGCCCGAAGCAATTCCGTGGTCCAGACTTCCCCACTGGGAGCCGAACTGGTAGCTGTAGGAGTTCTGGTCAAAGAGGCTCTGGAAGTCGTCTCCGGTGGCTGCGGTGTCGTCAGAACCCTTCAGGATGGCCTGAATGGGGTCCTCTTTCATGTAGGCGTTCAGGTCGCCCATCAGGATGACGTCGTTATCACTGACTCCGGTGGGTTGCCCGGCAAGCCAGTCCATCAGCACTGTTGCAGCGTCGGTGCGGGTCTTGTTGCAGTTGCCCTGTCCGGTGGTGGTGTCATCGTCTCCGGCCCCGCACTCTGAACCCTTGGATTTCAGGTGGGCCTGAACCACAGTGAAGATGCCTCCGGTGGTGTTGTCCTGGAAGGACCTCGCCCAGGTGGGACGGTTCTTGGTGTCCACATAGAGGGGGTTGAAGCTGCTGTCCAGAACGGCGAACTGTCCCACGGGGGTGACGGTGTTGCGGTAGATCATGCCCACAGAGATCTCGTCGGTGCCCACTTTGGACACGGGGTTCACGTAGGTGTAGGTGCCATTGACCCCGGGGTGGCTGTTCACAGCATTCACCAGTTCCTGAATGGCAGGGTTTGCACTGCTGTAGTCGTTTTCGATTTCCAGCAGGCCAATCACGTCAGCATCCAGACCGACGAGTGCCTCAACGATCTTGGCTTTCTGTTTGTTGTACTCGCTGATGGATTCCGCGCCACGGGAGGTGGGGAATCCGCCTCCTGCACCGTTCCCATTGAAGTAGTTCAGCACGTTCATGCTGGCCACCTTCAGGGTGCCTCCGAGGTTGCCGGGAGCAGTGGGGCGGGCAGGCCCAGTGAAGGTGCTGTTCGTGGCATGAATGCGGTAGCTGTCGGTGGAGCCATTCCAGCCGTCATAGCTGTAGCTCAGGACCCCGGTGACCGTGCCCGTGTCGCCTCCACGCAGGGTGTTGCTGGCACTGAGGGTCTGGCCGCCTCTGGCAAGTTTGACGGGCTCGGGGTTCTGGCCCATCATGCCGTCATCAATGGTGATGATTCGGCGCTTCATGTCGTCCAGGAAGCTGGTGTAGCCAGAGGCCGTGGGTTCATTCACCTGGGTGTAATTGGGGATGCGGGCATCCGCGAGTTTCACAGAGCCGCCACGTCCCAGCAGGTAATTGTCGGTCACCACGCCGCTTACGGTGAGCCTCATGCCCTCGTAACGCTCCCAGTCGTTGATGGAGCTGACCGGAAGGGTGATGGGGGTGGCAGCAGGCAGGGTGGTGTTGCTGCCAAGTTTCACCACACCGGTGACCGAGGTGATTTCGGTGAGGGTGTTGAACTCGGTGACGGTGCCCGTGACCTGCACGCGGTTCCCCACCGAGACATCAGCACAGGTGGTGTTGCAGTAAACGAAAATGCCCTCACTGGTGGTGGGATCGCTGTCTGCATGGTCCGCCTGCTCCTGCACAAAGAAACCATTCAGTTCATTGCTGGCCTGGAAGTCTGCGGTCACCACACCATCGATGGTCACCACCTGTCCATTCAGCGGGCTGGCTGCCTCCCCACTGCCTGTGGAACCCTGAATGGTGTGGATGCGGGTGATGCTGGCCTGGTCGGGGTCATCGGCAAAAGACACCAGCAGGGTGAATCCAAAGGGATCTTTGGTGGCGTCCGCGTCCATGTCATAACTGACTGCGAAAGTCACCACGCCTGTCTCACCATTGGGAATGGCCCCGTTGATTTGCCAGCCGTAATCCCGCACTCCGGCCACCGAGAGGCCTGCTGGAGCGCTGATGTTGAGGGGGGACAGGTCAAGTTCCTGCCTGAGGGGGCTTGCTGTGGTGTCGTCTTCTACCTGATCAAGGGCAGGGCGGTAAATCTGGGGGTATACGGGGGTCAGGTCTTCTGCCCGTGCAGCAGCGTCACTGCGGTCAAAATAATAGATGTTTTTGAAGGTGGTGGAGCGAATGGTGGGCTGCGAAGCATTGTTGCTGCTGTCTCCATCGGTGTCGTCGGTGTCCACAGGGATGAAAGTCAGGTCATTCAGGGTGCGTCCGGTGTTGTTGGTCACCTGAAAGCTGGCCTGCACGTAACGTTTGTTCTGGCTTTCCACCGAGAAGGTCTGCACGCTGAGCTTCTTGAAGCTGATCCCAGACTCCACACTGTTCAGGGCCTGCTTGCTGACCCCTGAAGCCACCTGCTGCACGCGGGCTTCGGGGGTCTGGGTGCCCACCCGTTCAAATTCCACCTCGAACAGGTGATTGGGTTTTGCCGTGACAGGGGGAACAACTGGAGCGGGCAGGGCAGCATTGCAGCCCACCAGCAGGAGTGCACCCAGCATCAGGATGTTTTTCATGGAACCGTTCATCATTGACCTGCTTTCACCATGCCTCTTCAGGAAGCACAATCTGGAGTTCTCGGTCCGGCACAACAAGCCACACCCGTGACCGGGCATGTTGATCCATCCCGTGCTGCAAGGCCCGAGAGCGGACTGGACTGAGTTCAACTTGGGTCATTATATGAGATCAACGTCATGATTTGTACATATGAATCTTAATGCTCTTCAGAAACATTAAGGGCCACCCTGAAGCGAAAGCCTGTCTTCGAAAGGAAAAATGTGATGTTCACCGAACTTTCACCGTGCTCCCTGAGTGCACATCCGCCCCTGCAGACATGAGCTGTTCTCATCAGGCTTCACCTTTTTGTTTCAGATGGCAAACCTTTTGAAGCACAGGGGGTCCCGGTTCCAGACTGGAACCGGGACCCCCTGCAAAAAGATCAACCCTGGGACCTGAATTTTGAAAAGTACGCAGGCGGCATCTGTCCCTTCCCATTTCCCGTGGCACAGAGACCCAGCATCACACCAGTAAACCCTCCGGCCACTTCTGGAGAGAGGTAACGGGGAACGCCAGAGCCCACCACATGTTCTGCAGTTCCAGGCTGCATGACCAGGAAAGTGTATTTTTCTGGCAGGGCCTGAATTTTGAGGGTGACAGGGCCTTCCTGCAGTGCCACGCCTGCTGTGTTCACGATCAGGTCATCGATGCGTTTTCGCAGGCAGGCCACCCGTGCGCCGTTTTTCAGGGTGATGAGCAGGTCGTAGTGGTGTTGTGGGTTCATCCAGACGGTGATTCCGGCTTCCTCGCCTTCTGAAAGAGGCACAAAGTCCAGGTGAACGCTCACATCACAGGTGTACTGTGTCTGGGCGGTGCCAAGAAAAGCAACCCCCTGTCCATCGTCCAGACACTTTGCATTCCCCTGCAACCTGAGGCTCCCAGGGCGCTCAGCCAGGGAGTACATCCCCCCTGGCGCATGGCCCAGAGTGACCCATTTTGGATGGAGGTCTGGGCCCCGGAAGTCCTCCTGCTCGGCTGCAGGCCAGGAGTGCAGGGGAAACTCCGGCAGAGGACTGTGTTGCCGCAAAACCCCCTGGTCTCCAACCACAGGCCAGCCTTGTGCGTTCCACTTCACAGGCACCAGATGGGTTTCCCTGCCCAGGTGGGCAGTTTCAGGATTTCCTTGTGGACGGATGCCCAGACACACCATCCACCAGCTGCCATCGTGCGCTTCCACCAGATCACCGTGTCCCAGCGCCTGATGGGGACTTTGCAGGCTGCGGTTGGTCAGGATGGGATTGTGGGGGCAACTTTCCCAGGGTCCCCATGGTGAGTCACTGCGGGCCAGGGTGATCATGTGCCCCCGCTCCGTCCCACCTTCAGCAATCATCAGGTAATACTTGCCATGCATTTTGTACAGGTGGGGGCCTTCCGGGTAGCGCCCCCCGGTGCCATGCCAGATCACTTTCGGCTCGGTGAGGCATTTGCCGGTTTGCAGGTCGATTTCGCTCTGCTGGATGCCCCAGTACTCATGCTCCAGCAGGATTTCAGGGGGGGAGGGCCAGCCCTTTCCCCAGCTTGAAGTCAGGTACACCTTGCCATCGTCATCAAAGAACAGGGAAGGATCGATTCCGCCCTGCTCCAGCCAGATGGGATCGGACCAATCTCCTGCAATGTCGTTGGTTTGGACATAGAAGTTGCCTCCTCCACTGACATTGGTGGTGACCATGTAAAACGTGCCCTCATGGTGCCTGAGGGTGGGAGCGAAAATGCCTCCAGAGGGGCTCCATTTCTGGAAGTCCAGCTGGCTTTTGCGGGTCAGCACATTTCCGATCTGTCGCCAGTTCAGCAGGTCCCGGCTGTGAAACAGAGGGACCCCGGGAAAATACTCAAAAGAACTGGTCACCAGATAGTAATCTTCCCCCACCCGGCAGATGCTGGGATCAGGATGGAAGCCCGAAATCACAGGGTTCTGATACGTCATGCGTTCCTTTCAAAAAGGCACCCAGGTGCCATTGATGGTCTACAAGAGGGTCCCTCCAGCATGACACTGGAGGGTTCTTTCTGCACATCAAACTGGGTTACTTGAGAACACCCCAGAGCTTGAGGCGGTCCTGAACCAGCTGGGTCATCAGGACGTTGTACTTCCCGAGTTGTTTGTCCATCACGTTCAGCATCTCGTCGTAGATCTTGTCGAACTCTTTCGGATCGGCCAGGATGGCTTTTGGAATGTACTTGCGCACAATTTCCTGCTCTTTGGTCCAGAATTCACTGAGGGCACTGTCCTGAGGAACGGGAATGGACCATGCAGCAGCCCAGGGAATCGGCTTGAATTGAGACGCTTTGGGCAAGAGGTCTCCCCAGAACTTCACCTTGTACGCCTTCAGGGCAGCCTTCTCGGCGTCGGTGTAGTTCTCCAGAATCTGCTCGGGGAAGTTGGTGGTGTAGTAGTTCCCGGTCTTGTCCTTCACCCCGTCCCCATAGCGCAGGGACAGACCATAGTTCCCGATGCCCGTTTCACGCTGGAAGGCGGCAGGGTCCTTCTTGCGGAGTTCTTCGTATTTGGGCAGGAATTCACGCTTGCCGTTGACCACTTTGTGGTGCTTGCCTTCAATGCCCCAGTTGATCAGCACCTGGCCCTCATCGCTGGACAGGAAATCCAGGAATTTGAGGATCTTCACGGGATCTTTTGCAGATTTGGTGATGCCCACGCCGTAACCACCACGGAATCCGGTGGGGGCATTGTAGGCGGCCTTGATGCCCGGTTTGAGCACTGCACCAAAGCGTCCGTACATCTGTTCATGCTTCCCTGCAGCTTTGAGGGAGTTCACGGCGTCCCCGATGTCCCATCCTGCATCGATCAGACCAACCACCCGGCCAGAAGCAATCTTGGCGAGGTACTGGTCGTACTTCTGGGTAAAGGATTCCTTGTCCAGCAGGCCAATGTCGTTCATGTGGTTCAGCCAGCGGAAGTACTCGCGGTCTTCGGGACGGAAGTGGTGGGGCATGGCTTTGTAGGTCTTGGGGTCAATGGCCCACTCCCCGTCGTCCCAGCTTCCCATCGCAAACGTTGCGGGGTTGGTCACGGAGATCACGAAACGCCAGTCATCGGCGAGCAGAGACAATCCGATGGTGGGTTTGCCATCTGCGGTCTTGGGGTGTTTTTTCACGTAATCGGCGATGACCTTCTCAAAGTCCTTGAGGGTTTTGACTCTGGGGTACTTCTGCTCTTTGAGGGCCTGCAGTTGCAGTTTGAACAGGGCATCGTTGTCGAAGTAGACCTGTCCAATGGTGTCGTTGTTGGGAATGAAGTAGATGCCCTGGTTTTTGTTGCTGAACTTCATGCGGTTGAACTGCTTGCCAATGACTTTTTTGATGTTTGGGGCATTTTTGTTGATGAGGGTGGTCAGGTCCAGCACAGCGTCGGCATCAATCAGGACCCCTGCGGCACCCTTGGGGGCAATGATGTCCGGGTATTGTCCAGAGGCGGCAATCAGGTTGATCTTCTGGTCCGGGTCGCCCACTGCGAATTCTGCTTTGAGCACCACTCCAGTGCGTTTGGTGATTTCCTTGCCCACGTCGTCTTGCATGTTCGCCCAGTTGGGGTTCACATCGGCAAAAAATCCCGTGATGGTGGTCTGGGCAAAGGCAGTGGAAAGGGTGAGCAGACCAAGGGTGACAAGTGCGGTTCGTTTCATGGGGTTCTCCTTGATTCCAGAGGCAACTTGCATGCCAGATGGGGGTTCTGGACATGGTCAGGCTCAGCTTCTGGAGGTCAGTCACAGAGGCTGGTGGGGGCAAAATGGAGGTTGAAGGCCTGTATTCGAATCGATTCGATTCTGTGAAGCCGGGTTCCTTTCTGTTGAGCAGGGCCATCAAAGGCCAGATGAGGGCAACTTTGCCCTGTGTGTTTTTGGTTCAGCCCATCATACGTTCGAATCGATTCGATTGTCAACCCCTGCATGTGCGCCTGCGGGTGACCGCTCACATCAGGGCAGTGCACACCACAACCTTTCAACAGGAACATGTGAAAGTCCTGCAGTTTCCATTTCAGGCACTCTCCAGGAGGTGCCTGTCCGAGCCCTTTTCCGGGCGACTCCGACCAGCACCAGAGGGTTCTTAAACTTAAACCCCACGCTTTGCTCAATGCCTCTGCATTGCACCCGCCAGCAGCTCAGAAACAGTCACCAGTCCAAACCCCTCGGCAGCAAAATGCCGGGTCAATTCACGCACGGCCGCAATGGTCTGGGAACGGTCCCCATAACCATCATGAAAAAGCAGGATGCTGCCAGATGTGCTGGTCTCAAGTGTGGCCTTGACGATGTGTTCCGTTCCAGGCATCTCCCAGTCTCTGGCCTCCCCATTGACACACCCAATGCTGTGGTAGCCCAGAGAGACTGCCAGATCCAACACCTGTTCATTGATGGCAATGTAAGGGGGCCTGAAGGTTCTGCAAGGCTGGCCCGTGATCTGCTGAACAAGCTTTTCTGTGCGCACCAGTTGATCCCGCTGGTCTGCAGGTGAGAGGTCAGGCAGGGCAGGATGGGTGAAGGTGTGGTTTCCAATCTCATGCCCTGCCTCGAAAACCTGTCGGGTCAGCTCTGGGTGGGCCTTCATTTGCTCACCGATCATGTAGAACGTGGCTTTGCCACCCACTTCTCTGAACATCTCCAGCACCTGCGGGGTGTAGATGGGGTTGGGTCCATCATCGAAAGTGAAAGCCACCTGCCTGTGCTGCACCTCCACCTGATGAATCAGAACGGGCTGGGGCAGAGCACGGGAGGGCTGCGACGCAATGTCAGACATGAGATTTTCCTTTCCACAACAAGGATGTGAACGCTCACCCATTGTAAACCGTTGGATGCCTCCAACCCAGCACACTGCAGAGCCTCAAAAATCGGTGCTGATCAGGTTCATTCCTCCCGGCGCAAGGTCACCTCGTAATTGTTGAGGATCACCTTGAGGCGACCCTGAAACACCTCTCCTTTGAGCACGCCCGTCAACTGTGCCTTCACTTCTGTACCTGAGCTCCATCCCGCACCAAAAAGCTGATATTCTCTGCCCAGCACAGCCGCCTTGCTCTGGAAGGACGTCCCTGCCCCTGCGCCCTGAGAGAGGGTCAGGTTGAAATCCATTGCCCCCGTGGACCGGATGGCGTAACCCGACACATCGTAATTGTTGTTGCCAGACAGGTTGTAAAAGACACCCCTCACCTGCAGGTCTTCGTTACGGATCACCAGCACCATCCGGTAATCGGCACTGGTGAAGGTGCCAAGCCCCTGACCTGAAAACACCATGGTCTGGTAGGTGTATTGCCGCTCCTGCTGCCCCTGCACGTTGCTGGTGGGTGCATTCACGAACACCGGGGCACAGCCCATCAGCGAAAAAACCATCATCACAGGCAAAATCCAGCGCATGGGTTCACCATATCCGAGCCAGATGGACCCTGCATGAGGAGGACCCGGTCGCTTTTCTGTTAACAACTCGTTCACAACTCTGGGTTACCTTAGGGGGCATCCCCTTCTGGCCTTTTTGATCAGACCAGACAAACATCCCCAGGAGAACCATCAAACCATGACCGAGACCACCAGCACTGTTTCAACCCCTCAAATTCGACACAAGTCCTCCACCCTGAGCTACCAGAAACCCACCCTGACCACTCAGGGCACCTGGCAACACCTGACCACCCAGGTCGGAAGCTTCCCTTTCGAGCCCTGACTCTCGCAGGCCACAAGCAGACCTCCTCTCAAACCAGAGAGGAGGTCCTTTCACTGCTATCTGGAGATCAGGGTTCAGTGGTACTTGACGGTTCCAGCGGCGTACATCTTGTTGATGGCACTGATGTCTCCGGCATCCAGGGCTTCACGCTGTCCAATGTCGGTCAGGGCCACCCCGTTCTTGGGCACGATGGTGGGTTTGCCATTGCTGCTGAAACCGTAGGCTCCGTAGTGCATCACGCTCTTGTAATTGTAAGTGCCGTAGTCGCTGACGGTGTTGCCGCAGGCCTTGTTGAAGTTGCCGGAGTAACCGCTCTTGATGTTGGCCCACTGGATGGTGACAAAGTTGTCCCGGTCACAGCGGCTCTGCTCGTGGAAGAGGCCCACGGCGTGGCCCATCTCGTGCTGGATCACACCCTGCTTGAAGCACTGCAGGCGCAGTTGTTGCACGCCTCCCTTGTACCCGATGCTGCTGTGTCCGCAGGCGTTGGGGTCGGTTTCTCTGGTGAAAGCCACACGGTTGGGCGCAGAGGGTTGATAGATCCACTTGACGCCCGTCACACGCAGGTTCCAGTCTGCCAGGGCCAGGGCAATGGACTGTTTCTCGGTCTGGGAGAAGGTGTTGTCCACGGAGTAGTAGACCTTGCCGTCTTTCCAGCGGGAATCCTGGCAGGTGGTGAAGAAGAAATTGATGTCACAGTTCTTGATGATGCCCACCCCTTGCGGACTCACCTTGTTGTTCTGGGCTTCAGGGTCCTTCCTGGCCACGAGAATCTCCTCGTATCTGTCAATCATGCCGGGGAATTCCTGCTCGGTGCCCACAATGATGTCATCGCTGACGATCAGACCATCGACGTGACGGTAATTGAGGGTCTCTCCGTTGCTGAAGGTGTGGGTTTTGACGTCTTCTGCTTTTTCCTGCACGGAAGGGGTACCGCAGGAGGCAAGAACGAGGCTGAGGGTCAGGGTGGCGATCACGATTTTTGCGGGGTTCATTTTGCTGTTTTTCATGGTGTGCTCCTTGTCCAACTGGGAATGTGCGGGAGGGAGGATGTTGTGCTGTCCGCTTTGATGCTTAGACTTTAGAACGCCCCCCCTGAAAACCCTTTGAACGAACCATGAACAGTTGTGCCCCACCAGAGGCAGGGCACAATGAAATGACTGATTCACATTTAGAACACAAAAAACAGAAAGCAGAGAACCTCAGGCACCTGAGGATGGGTGCGGTACAGGTGCACTGAATTTTCTGGTTTTGCGAAGTTTGCCTTTGAGCAGGGGCTCAATGGCTTTGCGCACGGTGTGGTGTGCTTCTCCCTCCCTGCCAGCAGTCCATGCCATCAGCGCCCACAGCACGAAATACATGGAGAAGAAAATCCAGCTGTTTTGCATGTTTTGCAAAATGGGGATGATGTTCTCCAGGATCCGGGCTTTGAGCACAGGATCATATCCCATGCCATAACGCTGAACAGTGGTGAGCGCTTCACGGAGGACATGGAACAGGGTGAGGCCAGACAGGACCAGAAACCAGACAGCCACCACAGGGTTCAACAGCGTGACACAACCCTCCATCTCATTTCCTGTGCCCACTGGATACCGTCGGGTCTCAGAGGGGTGAAGGGTCAGGCTGAATGTGTTGGAAAAATCTGTATCCACCTGCTGGTACAAATGAAAAGAAATCCTGTCGTCATGATGCTTCACGGCGATGTAGGCTGTTCTTCTCAAATGAATGCGTTCCATGGTCAGGTGTTCGCGCATTTCAGACCAGGTCAAAGAAGATTCAAAAACATACTGAAAGGTGAGATTGCGTGCCATTTACTCAGATCCTATTGCATTGCCACATTCCCAACAATGCCCAGGCTGCCCGTTCATCCCACCTTCCCAGTCAGACTTCGCAGGCAACCCTGCACCTGCCTAAACAACCCATCCGCCCCAGATTTCCGAAAAAGGGTAGAACAAAGAAGTTCAGAGCCGACTTTGAACTTCAGACCACCTGTTCCAGCCTTTTCGCCCTCTCTGCCCCCACCCTCTTCCCAGACGCCGTTTCCTGTCCCTTTTCCCAGAGAGGCAGGCTGCCAGAGATGCACTTCAGGCGAAAACCCATCAGGACCCTTCCACAGCAGATGCAGCCTGGATCGGGCTTGCTGCAAAACCGTTCAGTGAAACCTCAATCTGCCAGCCATGTCCAGCAAAAGAACTGGCGGGCAGACTTTCATGCTGCACCTGCCTTCAGTCCTCAACCGAGACCTGAGGAAAGGACGGGGCATCTGTTCCTGACCACCCGCAACAAAAAAACCAGCAATCACACGAACATTTCTGTATGGAGGGCTCTGGGCGTTCAGAGCACCATCTCAACCCTGGAGGTCTGATGTCTGCTGCACCTTTTCACAAACTTGCTGCAGTTTCCATGAGGCATGATCACCTGCCCACCTTCCACATCCGTGGGATCTCCCGGTGGCAGATGGCCTATTTTGCCAGACTTGCTGACCTGCACCAGTTCTTCCATCCTGCAGGAGAGGAGCCTGTGCTGCCAGACCTTGTGGGATACGCCTACCGCAACTTTGACCTTTACACCTCCAGGGAACAGGTGATGGCCTCCCAGGAGCAGGAAAGGCAACTGCTGAAACAGGTTCTGGAACGGGTTTCCCTGGAGAAAACCCACGCCATCTACGTGCTGCACAGCAAAGACCATCAGGATGTGGGCTGCTGCTGCCTGATCAAAAGGCGCTGGGAGGATGAGGTGTTCAGGTTGCTGGAAGAGTTCGATCTGAAGCGGGAGTGGGTGCGTTCCTGAAGTGTGCTTTTACACCCAATCCCAGCAAAAAGCTATAATGAACGCTTATGAAATGGGCTCAAATTGTTTTGCTGATCTCGCTGCTGTCCTTCGCTTCTGCACAATGTGTTGAGAAACCTGAAATCCCCCTGCTGACCCTGGGGCTCAAACAGCCCCAGAACGTCAAAAGGGTTTACGATTACCAGACCAACAGAATCGATAAGGAAGGGGGATCTTTCCCTTCAGGTGAAGCAGAGAGCTGGACGCTGCAAAATGGCAAAGTCACATCATATGTCGCTTATGCCATGTCTCCACATGAAGAATTTATGGTCTTCAAGTACGTTTACAAAAATGGTCGCATGATCAGCTCTGAGAGTCATTTTGCTGGAGAGCACAGCTTCAACGCGTACCTCTACGATGCCACGGGCCGTCCTGTGAGGATGAACTCTTTTGATTTGAATCCCAAAGGAAAAAAAGAACAGGATTTCTATTCGGTTTGCACTTACTCTGGCAACACCATCACCGAGACATCCCATGAGCTCAACAAGAACAAAAAATGGCAGGTGTCTTCCAGAGCTGTGTACACCTATCAGGGGGACCGTCTGGTCAAAAAAGTCCATTACCTGGATCACGGCAAAACGTCAGGATCGACTTCAACAACCACCTACCAGTACGATGCCAAGGGCCGTCAGATCAAGGAGAGCAAAGCCTTTTCTTCCTCTAAAGACCAGAGAATTGAAACCTTCCTTTACGACACTCAGGGATTGCGGAGTTACTACGATTTCGTCAGGGTGGAATACCAGATGGATGAACGGGGCAACTGGATCTCACGGACCACCCACCTGAAAGATGGAGGCAAAGTCGTGGAATCCCGCAAGATCGAGTATCTGAAGTGATGGTCCCTCAAACCTTGCTGGCCTTTCCCCTTTGCATTTTTGCCTGAGTCTTCCTATACTGTCTTCGTGTTGATCCGTAGGAGTACTGTGGCGATCAGCCCGAGCGAGTCAGGGACGGTGTGAGCCTGACGGTCAGAGCCACAGGAAGGGCGACGGGGAGCAAAACAACTGCATAAAAGTGCCCGAGCATTCGGGAACTGGGGTGGGACCGCGGGTGTCCTGTTATTCTAGACAGCATTCGTCCCCAGGTGGAATTCAAGCCACCTGGGGACGTTTTTTTATTCCCTGGTGAGGACAAGGAGGCAAAACGTGCAGTATTTTCAGGATTTGATTCTGGAGCTCGATAAATTCTGGGCCGAGAATGGCTGCGTGATCACCCAGCCTTACGACACGGAGGTGGGGGCCGGAACTTTCTACCCCTCGACCTTCCTGCGTGCCCTGGACAAGAAGCCCTGGCGCACCGCCTACGTGGCCCCGAGCCGCAGACCTGCAGACGGGCGTTACGGCGAGAACCCCTACCGCTTCCAGTATTACTTTCAGTATCAGGTGATTTTAAAGCCAAACCCCAGCGACGTGCAGGAACTGTACCTGCAGAGCCTGTACCGTCTGGGCATCGACCCCAACAAGCACGACATCCGTTTCGTGGAGGACAACTGGGAAAGCCCCACTCTGGGGGCCTGGGGTCTGGGCTGGGAAGTGTGGCTGGACGGCATGGAAATCACCCAGTTCACCTACTTCCAGCAGGTCGGGGGGATTGATGTGTTCCCGGTGACGGCAGAGATCACTTATGGACTGGAGCGCATCGCACTGTACCTGCAGGGCAAGAACCACGCGTTTGACCTGGAGTACGCTCCGCCACCGATCACCGGAGCTCCACCTGTCCTGATGGGTGACATCCGGCGGGATTTTGAATGGCAGCACTCGGATTACAACTTCAATGGGGTGAACAAGGACCTGCAACGCCAGAACTTCGAGAATTACGAGGCGGAGGCGAACCGTCTGCTGGCCTCCGGTCACGTGTACCCCGGTTATGAATTCGTGATGCGGGCGTCTCACTGCTTCAACCTGCTGGACGCTTCCGGCAGCATCTCCCATGCCGAGCGTCAGGCGTACATCGGGCGGGTGCGCAAGATTGCTGCAAAAGCTGCACAGGCCTACGTGGACCATGAGAACAGCAAAGAGGCCCGTCAGGAGGTGCAGAAATGATTCTCTTGTTTGAAATTGGCACCGAGGAACTGCCCGCTTTTTATGTGGACGAGGGCCGCGAGGGACTTGAGGCCCTGCTCTCCGAGCGCCTGAAGCAGGCCAGACTTGGATTTGAGACCATTGAACTCTTCTCCACCCCCAGACGCCTTGCCGCCCGCGTATCAGGCCTTCCTGAGCGTCAGGAACGTCAGGTCACCGAGCGCAGGGGTCCCAGCGTCAAGGCAGGCGAAAAAGCCGCTCAGGGCTTTGCAGGCAGCATTGGCAAGACCCTCTCGGACCTGACCGAGAAAGACGGATACTACTACGTCACCCTGACGGATGAGGGCAAATCCACCGCTGAACTTCTGCCTGATCTGCTCGCAAATGTGGTCCGTGACCTGCCTGCCAAACGCAAGATGCGCTGGGGTGCCGTCGAGGACTGCCAGTTCGTGCGTCCTGTGCAGTGGCTGGTGGCCCTGCTGGACAATGAAGTGCTGCCTGTGCAGGTGGCTGGCCTGACCGCATCCCGCACCACCAAAGGGCACCGCTTCATGGCCCCCACTCCTTTTGACATTGAGACTGCTGCCAGCTATGAAAAGCAACTGGAAGAAGCTTTTGTCATTGCTGACCAGCAGAAACGTTATGACGCGGTGATCGAGGCTGCAAAAGGTGCCCTCGAAGTTGGCCAATCTCTGGAGTGGCACGACGATCTGGTCAGTGAAATTGTGAACCTGGTGGAGTACCCCACCGCCTACCTGGGCCGCTTCGACGAGAAGTACCTGAAGCTCCCCGATGAGGTGCTGGCCGAGACCATGATGGTGCACCAGCGGTACTTCCCCGTCAAAGGGGAAAAGAGGCTGGTCAACGGTTTCGTGGTGATCTCCAACAACAGGGTGCCGGATGTTTCTGTGCCCATGAAGGGTTACGTGCAGGTGCTCGATGGTCGACTCTCAGACGCCCTGTTCTTCTGGAACAACGACACCCAGAAAACCCTGCTGGAGCACCGTGAAAGGCTCTCTGGCATGGCCTTCCAGAAGGGTCTGGGGAACATGCTGGACAAACAGACCCGACTCCGTGACCTGTCCCAGCGCCTCGCCGCACAACTGGGGGCAGATTCAGGTGTGGTGTCGCAGGCCGCAGAGGTCTTCAAAGCCGACCTCGCCACACAACTGGTTTACGAATATGCAGACCTTGCAGGTGTGGTGGGCAAAGCCTACGCCCTGAATGAAGGCCGCACCCCTGAGGTGGCTGATGCCCTCGAGCAGGGCGTCAAACCCGTCACTGCAGAAGCAGAACTGCCTGCCACACTCGCTGGTGCTGTGCTCTCCCTGGCAGACCGCCTGGACACCCTGGTGGGCTTCTTCTCCATCGGCAAGGCCCCATCAGGCAGTGCAGACCCCTTCGGACTGCGGCGTCTGGGGATCGGTGCCGTGCGCCTGATCGCTGCTTTTGGCATCGAGGTTTCGCTGATGGACCTCCTGAAGGAAGCCGCAGCTGTGTATGCCTCCCAGAACATCGAGGTTTCCGAGGCATCCCTCACCCAGCTGGAAACCTTCCTTTGGGAGCGTTTCTCGGGCCTGATGACCTCCGGAGGGTACAGTGTGCAGGGGGTGCGTGCAGCCCGCGAATCGGCCAGCAACTTTTACGCTGCCGCCTGGAGAATTGCCCTGCTGAAAGAACTTGCCCAGCAGCCTGAATTCGAGGACCTCGCCACCCTCTACAAACGTGCAGCGAACCTGTCCAAAGACGTGCAGGCCAGTGAGGTGCAGCTGGATCTGGCAGAGCATGACTCTGAACGTGCCCTCTTTGCAGCCCTGAAAGAACTGCAGGAATCCAGCACCCAGCTTGAGCAGGCTGCAAAAGCCTCGTTCCCCGCCTGGGACATTGCAGAAAGCACCGAGAGCAAATTGCCCCTGGACTCCCAGATCCGTCAGGTGGTCCTGATCAAACCCATTCTGGACGCCTTCTTCAACGATGTGATGGTGATGGTGGAAGACGAGAAGCTGCGCAGCAACCGCCTCTCTGCCCTCGCCCAGGTCCGTGAGGCCGTGCAGGGACTGGCGCACCTCGAATTGCTGTAAAGTTTTCAGTTCTCAGTTCACAGCGAGAGCTGAGTCAGATCCTGAAACTTTCGGACAAAATCAGAGAAGAAACGTGCCAAACACGTTTCTTCTCTTTTCAACTTTCAGATTGCCCCTCTCGGAGAATGGTCAGTCCGGTAAAAGGTAATTCAGCACATCTCTGGCACTGTAATTCACCCCGTAACGGTCCAGGAAAGGCCTGAGGTGGGCCAGATCGTCCCCTGCTGTCAGAAGAGGAGCTTCGACCTGGCCTCCTTTGCGGACCTGGGGAAACCCCACACTGGCAAAAAGGGTGTTGCACAGGCACTTTCTCCCAACTGTGTCTTCCAGCTTGCCTCCTTTGGAGAGGTAGAGGTCCACAGGCTCAGCGGCACAACGGAAACCCAATTTGCCCTCCGGGGTGATGTAGGCCTGCCGCAGGTAGCCCAGGTCGCAGATGCGTTTGCGCTGATCGTACACTTCAGGGTCCGAGAGGGTCCCCTGCAACTGCACAGACTTGAAAGGAAACCCAGTCGGAGAAAGCCTGGAATCGGTGAACACTTTCAGGGTGCCTTGCTGGACCTGCTGCAAGGCGGTCTTTTTCAGGCCTGATGTCAGACCGGATTCCTGGCTGTAAGCAAAAAGGGTGCCCACCTGAATGCCTCTGGCCCCCTCTGAAAGGGCCTGCTGCAGGCCTGCAGGGGAGCCAGTTCCACCCGCCAGCCAGAAGGGCAGGCCCAGGCCCCTGAGCACCCCGAGGTCCACCTGGTCTCGTTCTCCGTAGATGGGCTGCCCGAGTTCATCCTGGGCTTTGCCTCTGGCGGGAGCGTTGTGCCCCCCTGCCGTGGGGCCTTCCACAATGAAGCCGTGAATGCCTCCAGGACAGGAACGAACCAGCATCTGGGCGAGGGTGTGGGCAGAAATGATGGGCACAAACATGGGTTTTTGTACCGGAAAATGCCTTCCGAAAGCTTTCACAGGGTCAAATTCCAGCCTGAATTCGGTCCCTTCCAGCCGTATGAAGGCCGCCTGACCCTGTGAGAGTCTTTCCAGGGCTTCTGGGATTTCTCTGGGAATTCCAGCACCCATCAGGACCACATCCACTCCTGCCAGCATCGCTCCGTACAGGGCAGGGAGGGTGGGGGTCTGGATCTTGGTGAGCAGGTTGATGCCGACCTTCCCGGAATGGCCTTCACGGGCCAGCCACACCTCCACAAAGGTGGCCAGCACAATCAGCAGGTCCAGGTCTGAAGGTTTCAGGTTCTGCCTGATGGGCAAGGTGGGGTAAGGGGTCCCTGCTGCACGGCCTTCTGGTCTGTGGTATTTTTGCTGGATGCGCCAGGCCAGCTCTGGTTCTGGAAAGTGCCGAAGAGCACGTCCAATGTGGCCTCCTGGGTCTCCATCGGCAAGTCGGCGCACCATCACGGTGTCAAGGCTGGTGCCCGACACCACACCCATCTGCCCGGCCTGTGAAACGGCGCGGGCAAGTTCCCAGCTGGACACAGCAATTCCCATGCCGCCCTGAATGATCTGGGGCAGCTCAGGAGGCTGGGCATGGGAAGCCAGAGGGCTGGGAATTTGTGTGTTTTGCGAATTCAGAAGACCGTCCTGGGGCATGACAACTCCTTCAATCCTGAAACAAAGGTCCAGACAGGAATGTCCTGCCTGGACGGTTCTGGTCCTGGTGTGAGCCAGCCGTGCAAAACGCCCAGGGACAGCCTGCAGCTGTCAGGGTCCCGGGGTCAAGTCTCGCCTGACCTTTCTCAGGAGCCTAACGAACAGGCATTACGTGCCCATTACGGGAAGACCAACACCATGTTTCAGTCTGCTTTGCCACCTGATCTCTGATGAACTTTGCCAGTGTTCAGATGCCCAATTCACTCACTGAACGAAGCCCCGATCACCCGGTTCCTTCCAGCACGCTTTGCCACATAAAGGGCGTAATCTGCTGAGCGCAGGATCTCATGCAGGTCCCGACCGTGGTCTGGGAAGGCAGCCACACCCATGGAGCAGGTGATGTTCCCCACAATGCGACCCTGGGCGTGCACCTGCAGTCTGGAGGTGGCCTCACGGATCTGCTCTGCACGTTGTAAAGATTCCTCGTAACTGCATCCGGGCAACAGCAGGGTGAATTCCTCACCGCCGTATCTGCAGGCCACATCCTCGTTGCGCACCCCATCTCTGAGCAGGCGACCAAATTCATTCAGCACAGCATCACCAGCCTCGTGGCCATGCGTGTCATTGAAACGTTTGAAGTGGTCGAGGTCCAGCATCACCACCCCCATGGGGAGCCGGTGCCGTTCTGCCCGGCGCACCTCACGCTCAAAGGTCTCTTCGAGGTAACGGCGGTTGAAGAGACCGGTGAGGGGGTCGCGGATGGACTGCTCTTTCAGACGGTCCCGGAGCCGGATGTTCACCAGGGCGAGGGCAACCGTTTCCGAAATCGTCTGGGCCAGTCGCACTTCGTTTGTTGAAAACGTCCCCTGATCTCTGGCGAGGTGCAGGAGGCCCACAGTTTCCCCCTGCGCCAGGAGGGGTGCACACAGGGTGGTGAGGTTCTCGTCAGAGGCGAGGTGCCTGCAGTTGATGCCCCTTTCATCGGCCTCATGCATGAACAGCCTGCCTCGCCTGAGGCCCCAGCACTCATCCGGACTGAAGACAGAGGTGCTGGTGGGATCACCGTTCCAGTGGGTCAGTTCTTCCAGAATGTTGCGGGATGGCCCAAAGGAGAAGAGGGCACCAGCAGCCTGTGGGAAGAGTTGCTGCACGTGCTGGGCCACCACCTCCTGGGCTTCCGGGATGGTGTAGCAGGCCTGCAGCATTTCGGTCATTTCGCTGAGGAGACGGGTTTCCTGGCTTCTGGCCTCCAGTTCCTGAACCTGCTGTTGCAGCAGGGTACTGAGGGATTCCAGTTCGCGGGTCCTTTCCTGAACCCGCAGCTCCAGCTCATCGCGTGCCGCTCGCAATTCGCGTTCCACGTTCTTCAGGGCAGTGATGTCCTGACCTGTGACCACCCCGGCCACCCGTTTCCCGTGCTGGTCCAGAATGGGGGCGGCACTGAAGGTGGCAGGAACCCGGCTGCCATCCGGGCGAAGCACTTCGATTTCCTCATTGATGACCACCTCTCCGGTGGCAATGGTCCGGGCCAGAGGCCACTCTTCTGGCTCCACTGGGCGTCCATCTTTGTGAAATGCCCGGTACTCCTCGTAGCCCTGAATGTCCTCTGCAGCGATGTAAGGGTGACCCCACAGGGCATGCACCTGCCTGTTGCCGAACACCAGTTTTCCACTCGGGGCTTCTGCAAGCCAGACAGCCACAGGCATCTGCTCCAGCACGTCAATGAGTCGGGTGCGTTCCTGTTGCACCTGTTCCAGCAGCACACTGCGGTCCTGTTCGGCAAGGCGGCGTCCAGTGATGTCCAGAATCACCCCATCCAGCCACAGGACTTCTCCTTCGTCGCTGTAGGTGGCCCTGCCCCGTTCATGCACCCAGATGTCTGATCCATCTTTGTGCTGCACCCGGTATTGCAAGTCAAAGGGCAGGTGCTGGTCCACGGCCTCCATGACTTCACGCTCAACGGTGTCCACATCCTCCGGGTGAATGATGCTGGCATAACTGCGGGCCCCCTGACCCAGGAATTCTGCAGCAGGATGTCCCGTGATCTCCTCCATGCGGCCCATCAGGTACAGCATCGACCAGTCCTGGTTGCAAAGGCAGCGGTACACAATGCCCGGAATGTTGGCCACCAGAGAAGCAAAATCCTTTTCACGCTGGGTGGCAGCTTCTTCTGCATGAAGGCGCTCCTCGTACAGCTCAGCGTTTTCAAGGGCCACTGCGGCTCTGGACGTAAACTGTGCAGCAAAATTCTGCTGTTCTGCATCAGGCACCTGCTCCAGCATCAGCGTGAGGACCGCAGCAGACTCCCCATGCACGGCAAGGGGAAGGCTCAGGATCGCCTGAATTCCAGAGTCGCCCAGGTCCGGGTGTTCCTTCTCCGTGCTCAGCATCGGAGCGTTCTGCTGCAGGGCCTCCCGAAGCAGGGGTTCCAGGGCCACCGGCATTTCAGGTCCTGAGTTGCCCAGAAGCAACAGGTCTCTTTCCGGTGTCACCCTGTGCAGCAGCACCTGCTCTGCAAGGTGCTGCCCCAGGTGCAAAACACTCTGGATGGTCTCCTGCAAATCCAGGGACTCCGAGAGCCTCCGGCTGGCTTCAGACAGAAAATCCAGCTGCCCCTTCTGGCGTTCCAGCCGAGCGCGGGTCTCTTCCTCCACAAGGCTGAGGCGCACACGCTCCAGGGCCTGGGCGCACTGTCGGGTGAGTTGCAGCAGGAAGTCCTGTTCATCTTTATCAAACGTGCGCTGCTGGTTGAAGCTCAGCCCCAGCACTGCCAGCACATGCTCTTCCACAATCAGGGGAATGGTGGCAATGCTGACGGTCTGCTGGTTTCGGCTGGACACTGCCGCCGGGTAAAGTTCCGGCAACTGGTCCGCACCCACAAAAATCGCACGGTGTTCCAGCACCGCATGACCGATGGGTAAAGCAGCCGTGACTGGAATTTCACGGAATGGACGCAGCATCTCCTCGGGGTATCCCATCTGCCCTGAGAGGGTCAGGGTTTTTTCATCTTCCGAGACCGTCATCAGCAGGGCTGCATAGGCATCGGTGGCAGGACCGGCCTCTTTGAGCATCACCTCGATAACTTCCTCAGGGGTGCTGGTGTGCACCAGTGCCAGCGCCACCCGCGCAAGCCGGTTGCGGCGCTCGGTCTGCACCTCCTCGGAGGTCACGTCATACACGTAAACCACCCAGTGGGTCACAGTCTCACTGGCATCCCTCAGGGCGTACAGGTGGACCCGTGCGGTGAAGGATGAGCCATCCTTGCGCATGAAGGATGTCAGAAGCACATGTCTCCCCTGTTCCCTGAGCTGTTCCACATGGGGGCGCAGTTGATCCAGACCTTCCGGGGTGATGGTGTCACTGGCCTTTTGTCCCACCAGGTCTGCAGGACTGCTCCTCATCATCTGGGCCATGGTGGGGTTGACCATCACGATCTCTGAAGTGCCAGGAAGCACCACCAGAATGCCCCACGGAGCACGCTCAAAGGTGCGTTCATGCAGGTGGAGGGATTCGGTTTCCTTTCGGAGCAACTGAACCCCCACCAGTGTGATCCCTTCTTGCCCATGTTTCAGGTGAATGCGGTTCAGCCTGCACAGGACAGGCTGCTCCTTTTTCAGCAGCAGGCGAATCGGCTGCAGGTCCTGCTCCTTCCCTTCCAGGAAAGCCTGTACCTGCGCATGGTCTGCAGGATCAAGCAGGGTCCAGATGCCAGTGTCAGACAGCTCTTCCGGATCCAGCCCTGTGATCCTGGAAAGTTCAGGAGAAACACCCACAATGTTCCCGTGGGCGTCCAGCCACAAGACCTGCTCTCCTGCTGCAAGAGAAGTGTCCAGAAATTGGGAACCATCGCGGGTCATGCCCTACCGTCCTTCCAGAGTGAAAAAGCCGTTGATGCGGTACCCCAGAATACGACAATGATACGGGAGCTGTCTCCACTGGCACTGTCCGAGAAAACACCATGAGCTCAGTGATGGAGGGTTGCAAAGGGATTCATACGCTCCTTGGTGTAGAAAGAGGGTGCGGAATCAAAACACCCGGCTGGAACCTCGACATTCCAGCCGAAGAATCGTCTATCTGCTTGCATAAACCGCAAAATAGACAGATCAACATTTCCCTCAGGGCTACCCTCGGGGTTCGCAGTCATCAGGGTTTTAGAGGCAAAGCCCCTTCCCGACGCTGTTCTTCATCCACTTGCCTGACCCTCCCGCTGGGTGATGCTGGCAATCCAGCGTCCATCTTTGTGCGTCAGGCTGCCGGTTCCTTTTCTGCGTCTGCTCATGGATTCACTCACTTTCTGCCTTTCACAGGCAGAAAAAGTACGCTGGGAGACAGCAAACCCTGAGGTGTTAAACTGGGTTCATGCAGCTTCCGATTGGCATTCAGGACTTCCAGAAACTCCGGGAGGGGGGTTATGTGTATGTGGACAAGACCATGCACATGATGCCTTTCGTTCAGGGGGGATATTATTTTTTCTCCCGTCCCAGACGCTTTGGAAAGTCCCTGACGTTGACCACCCTCAAAGCTATTTTTGAAGGTCAGAAGCACCTCTTTGAAGGCTTATGGATTCACGACCAGCATGATTTTGAGCCACGTCCTGTTCTGCACCTGAATTTCTCGGGGATCGACTCCAGAAGTCTGCCGCTCGCCACAGGCATCCTCAAACACTTGCAAAGGGAGGCAGGGAAGCAGGGTTTGACCCTGGACCTGAGCAGCCCCAGTGAAGCATTTCAGGACCTGGTGCTGCAGTTGTCCAGAAACGGCAAAGTGGTGCTCCTGATCGATGAGTACGACAAACCCCTGGTGGATTTCCTGGACGATCCACAAAGACTGAAGGACCATCAGAATCTGCTCAAAAGCATGTATGGGACCATCAAAGGGCTAGACGAACACTTGCATCTGGTGATCCTGACGGGGGTTTCCAGGTTTGGCAAACTGAGCCTGTTCAGTGATCTCAACAATCTGTATGACGCAACACTCGATCCCAGATTTGCAGAACTGTGTGGCTACACCCGCGAAGAACTCCAAGGGAAATTTGCGGACCAGCATGGTCGGGCTCAGGAACACTTGAAGATGGAGCCTGCTCCTTACTGGGAGATGGTCAGGCGCTGGTACAACGGGTATTCCTGGGATGGGCAGTGCAAGGTGTATTGCCCCTTTAGCATGTTGGTCTTTTTGCAAAACCCTGGATTCAAGGGCCACTGGTATGAAACCGGAACCCCGACCTTCCTGCTCAAACTGGTCCGGCAAGAGGCCTACACTCCGTTTGAATTTGAAGACTTCACGGCTCCAGGATCGGTGTTGACCACAGCAAGCATTGACCAGATGAGTCCCATCGGTTTGATGTTTCAGACGGGCTATCTGACCATCAAAAGCATTGAACACACCGCTGGAGGGACACTTTACGACCTGACGTATCCCAATGAGGAAGTGCGGCAGGCTTTCAGCCAGGGGCTGCTTAATGAGTACATCCAGAGACCCCAGTACAGTGAAATTCTGGGGGTCAGGTTGCAGGCGGCTCTGGAGAAACAGAACTGGGAGGCCTTCTTTGCCCAGGTGAACACCACCCTGGCCGGGGTGCCGTATGAGATTTTCCCCAGGAAAGAAGCTTTTTTCAATTCCCTGATGCACCTGATGCTGATGTCGACGGGCCTGCCCACCCTGAGTCAGGTGCAAACCAGCAAGGGGCGAATGGACACGGTGATTGAACTTGAGAAGCAAGTGTTCATTTTTGAATTCAAACTGGACGGCACCGCTCAGGAAGCCCTGGAACAGATCAAAGGGGCTGGATACGGAGAAAAGTACCTGGGCAAACGGGTGGTGATGGTGGGGGTCAATTTCGATTCTGCCAGCAAAACGGTGTCTGAGTGGGTGGCTGAGCCTTTGATTCCAGGTTCCTGAGCCCTCCTGCTGAACCAGAAGTTCCATCAAAATACCCTCTGGTCGGCTGAAACTCATGCCACAGCTGGGAAGTCCATCGACTGAAGGTCGGCTGGGACTGCTGGAGGTCTGTCGGCTGTGAACAAAGGAAGAAGCTCTCTTGACGCGAGGAGAGCTTCTTCCTTTGTTCACTTAATATTCCATATCACTTCAATGAACTCCGAGATCACACCTCTAATGCTTTCGGCCAAATCACTACTTTCTCTGCGTATATAATCAACATCTTCAGGTAAGTCAGTGATCATGACTGTATATATCTCATACTCTCTACCGCCATCCCATTTTATGAATGCCGTGTATCCCTCTTGTCGTATTAGATCAAATATCTTCAAGTAATCTATAAGCTCATTATTTGAGTCTGCAAAATAGTACTTACGCTGCTCTACAGCGTCTAAAATGCCTTGATAGGTCTTCATGCTCACTTAGAATCCTCTCAGTCTGGCAGCTCTTTCCTTAACATCTTTAAGCTTGCCCTCAGCAATTTCAAACATGACCTTCTTCATAATATCATCAGGGACCCCGGTAGTGATACCATGTCTCTCCTGTAAAAGCTTGACATTGGCTGATGCTGTTTGTTTCCATGATCAAACATATGTCCACCCGCCACCGAACGTACGATGGCTGCTGTTTGCTCCCAGAATCCATCGTATCGTTCTGCTGCACCGATTGCAGCCTCTGCAACAGCACTGTATTCTCGCTTTCCACCAAATTGCTTGTTCAAATCTCTAATTTCGTCTGCTGTAATCTTTATTCTCGGACCGGAGTTATGCAACAACCAACCCTGGGTCCTGATAAAGAAGGTATGAGCCTCTTCGACCTCCAGATTGTACATGGTGCGGGTTTCAGCAATGGTGTTGACATACCGGACCTCACCCAAGGTGCCATCTGCCTGTTTGAGTTTGTCCCCCACTTTCAGGTGTCCTGCGCCAACCCACTTGTCGCTCAGGTCCGGGTGGCCTTCGGGCTTGGGTCTGGGTTCACTGTCTGAACGCTCCGTGACGTAGAAGGGGTGTGCGTACCAGAACCCAGCAGCAAACACCTTTGTGCCAGAAACACTGTGTAAGAGACAATTACCTCAGAAAACACCTGATGGCCTCCACTGTCCTTTGAGGGTCAGACAGGAAAAAATAATGGTGGGTCTGTGACCATTCAAGCACCTGCCCTTCCTTGCATTGGGTCTTGAACTGCTGGATGGAGGCTTGTTGCCAGGGCACCATCACCTCAGACCGAAAAGCAACCTGCTGCTGGGAAGCATCATCTTCTGTAGGGTGATCCTCTGGAAACAGGGCATAAATCGCCAGAGCAGGGCACTGGATTCCAGTGTAATCTGGCTGATGCTGGTCTGTCGCTGGCAGGAGGCTGGAGGCCAGAGGCCTCAGGTGCAGCCGTCCCTCTGTTTCCAGCAGCATGTTCTGCAGGTCGGCTTCGAGGGCGTGAGTCCAGAAGCCGTATTGCTGCTGGGCATTGTGACGAAACTCTTCTGGCGTGTGGGGCTGTGGGGAAGCCTGTCCTGACTGCAAGGGGTCCTTGCGGATGCGATCCAGAACCCCACTCCGATCATAAGCAGCATCCAGATAGATCAGGGCTCGAAAGCGCCAGGGCTGCAGGGTTGCAGCGAGGGTCATTTCATTGCCAGCGATGGAGTGTCCCACCAGCACCACATCTGTGAGGTTCAGGTGGTCCAGGAAGGTCAAAACATCCGAGGCCAGTGTCTGTGGGCTATAATCTCCATCTGTGGGCGCATCCGACCGACCATGCCCTCTGCGGCTGAAAGCAAAGCAATGAAAGTTGCTGGAGAACGCAGGAATGATGTCCTGGAAAACAAACGGCGTGTGGCCCATTCCTGTGAGCCACACCATAGGCAGTCCAGCAGGGGACCATTCCAGATGTTGAAGGTTCAGACCATTGATGTGGTTTGTTCCCAAGTGAGGATTCTGCATTTGGTTCAATCCTTTCCAGATGCCTGTGAACATCTGGGAGTCCCTGGGCTGTTCAAAACAGCATCTGCAATGACCTGCTGCACGATCTCCTTCAAGAGGGTGATGGCTGCACTGGGATTCGGGTCCACCTGATACAGGGCCAGTGGAACCGTGCGGAGCTCAGGGAGTGTTCCATCTTGCATCACCTGCACGGTGGAAGGAAGGCCCAGAGGGGTGCGGATGGTGACCCCCAGGCCAGCAGACACCGCAGCATAAAGTCCTGAAAGGCTCGGGCTGGTGAAAGCCACTCTCCAGGGCACCTTTGCAGCGTCCAGATGGGTTGTTCCTTCCGTGCGAAAAAGGCAGGGGGCTTCAAAGGCTGCCAGGGGCAGCGGGTCAGCGGGTTGAAAGGCCAGCGATCTGTTGTGCGCAGGCCCAATCCAGACCATGGGCATTTCGGCAAGTCTACACATGTGCTGTGGGGCACTTCCATCGTCCCACAGCAGGGCGAGGTCCAGCTGTCCAGCATCCACAGCTTCCCGGAGAACCCGGTTGCGGGCCACCCGCACCTCAATGCGGATTTTCGGGTGGCTGCGTACAAAGCGACCCAGCACTTCAGGCAAGATCCCCTCTGCGAAATCCTCCTGCATACCCAGTCGCACCTGACCATCAAGGTTCAGGCCGCGCAGTCTGGTGACGGTCTCATCGTTGAGGTCCAGCAACCTGCGGGCCTGCACCAGCAGAACCTCTCCTGCTTCGGTGAGGGACAGGCCCCGGCCAGACTTCTGAAAAATGACCGTCCCAGTTTGTTGTTCCAGTTTTCTGAGCTGGCTGCTGATGGCAGAGGGGGACCGGGAGAGGTGCTCTGCAGCCTTGCCGTAACTGCCCAGGTCCACCCCGGTCACGAAGGTTCTCAGCACGTCCAGATCCAGGTTCACATGCTTGCGTGGCATGCTTCGATTTTATCAAAGTGTTGCTTCAAAAAGTTCTAATGGACAGAAGGGTTGGGCAGGACTACACTTCTTCCACAGGAGGTGACAGCCATGCCCTTTGTTCGCCTTTCCTTGCATCAGGGAAAGAGTCCATTGTTTCTGCAGACCCTCGCAGACACCGTGCACCAGACACTGGTGGATGCTTTTGAGGTGCCCCCAGACGACCGTTTTCAGGTGATCCACGAGGTTCCCACGGGCCTGCTTTTTTTCAGCCCGGACTACCTGGGCATCCGGCGCAGCCCGAACTTTCTGCTGGTCGAGATCACCGCTGGACGCTCCAGGAGCACCCTCACCAAAACACGCCTGTACCAGACCCTGGCCTCAAGGCTTTCAGAAAAACTGCACATCAGGCCAGAGGACATCATGGTGGTGGTGCTGCACAACACCGCCGAAGACTGGTCTTTTGGATGTGGTGAAGCCCAGATGCTCAGGACACATCCAGGAAACAGTTTGATGGAAAGGGAGGCACAACATGCACCTGATGCACTATGACATCCGGTTGCCTGAGGATTTCGACATGACTGCCATCCGTGAACGGGTCCGCACCCGGGGGCATGCACTGGACAGGCTCCCAGGACTGGGCTTCAAGGCCTACCTGATGCGGGAAGCCGGAGTTGCAGGGTCGACGGTCAACAGTTATTCTCCTTTTTACCTGTGGACTTCCGGGCAGGCGATGCAGAATTTTCTGCTCGGTCCCGGATTTGCTGGCCTGTCCCGGGACTTTGGTCGGCCTGCAGTGGAACGCTGGATGGGCCTGCAGTTCTGTGCAGGACCGGCTTCTCAAACACCCCGGTGGGCCACACTGCACAGGACTGTCCTGGCCTCTGATGCAGACCTCATGCAGGAACAACAGGAGGCTTCAAAACGCCTGGAATCTCTGTCCCGCCATGCCCATCTGCATGGGGGTGTGCTCGGTCTTGATCCGCACCGCTGGGAAAGGGTTGAGTTCCTGCTGTGGGCAGGAAAACCCGAAGCCGTGCAGGCGGCACGGTTTGAGGTGCTTCACCTGTCCAGACCTGAGTGGGGTCTCCTGAACGCTGGCAGGTGAAGGGGGGTTTGAGGAATTTGTAAGGTCCCAGAACATATAAAGGAGACAGTTCACTCTGACCCTCTGTCTGCCGTTTTCTCTCTGTCTGGAGGCCACATGGAACCCCATCAAAGCATCGCCATTCTGCTGGATTACCTGGGTGCAGAAATGGGCACGTACATTGGTGGATACCAGGGCAGCATTTTCAGTGGGATCAGAAAAGAACTCGCCCGAAGAGGTGTCCCCTGGGTCACCTATGTGGGACATGCCGTGCATGATGTGAACCAGAATTCTGCTTACCGCAAGGCCAACGACCTGTACCGCCTGATTGATCCCTCCCGGCACGCTGGCATGATCGTCCTCACTCCAGCCATCGGGACCCACCTGTCTGATGCAGAGTTCCTGGATTTTCTGGAACCGTACCATCCACTTCCCATCGTGGGCATTGGCCGGAAGCTTCCTGGCATCCCCACCGTGCTGGTCGACAACACCCTGGGGATGCAGGACCTGATGGAACACCTGATTGTCACACGCCATTTCCGACGGTTTGTGTTCATGCGGGGCATTGCCCAGCACCACGATGCACAGGTGCGGGAGCAGGTCTTCCGGGCCGCCCTGAAACGGCACAGTCTGGACATCCTGGAAGAGCACTTTCTCACCGGAGATTTCCACAGTGCCCGTGCGTACACCGCCATGCGTGAATTTCTGTTGCAGCGCCGGGACTTTGAGGTGGTGGTCTGTGCCAACGACGAGATGGCGTTCGGGGTGATGCAGGCTTTGCAGGACCACGGACTGCGGGTGCCCACCCAGGTTGCCGTGGTCGGCTTTGATGACATTGCAGAAGCGCAGGTGCGCATTCCTCCCCTCACCACCATTCGCCAGCCTTTGCAGGAGCTGGGGGTGGAGGCGGTGAACCTTCTGCTGGAAGGGCAGGGGCGTGAAGAGGTGTTTCTGGGCAGTCAGCTGGTGGTCCGGCAGTCCTGCGGCACCCTGCCTGGTCTGGAAGACATGTCCACCCTCCCCCTGACCCGGGAGAATCGGCTGTACCAGAGCCTGCTGGACACGGTGCGCCAGCCTGAATGCAAAGGCGGGTTTACAGCCCACTGGTATGAATTGCTGCTGGAAACCGTGAACCTGGGTGATCCACTGGACCCCTTGCAGCAGCAACTGATGGAACTGCAGTTGCAGGCCCAGCAGAACCTCTCCCCTGCCCTGTGGCCAGAACTGACCCGCACCCTGCTGGAAGGACACAGGCTGCTGTACGAGATCCAGAAGGTGGCCCAGTCGAGGTCGTATTTCAGTTACACCATGACCATGATCCACCAGATGCGGCTTGATGCGGAACTGCTCTCCTATCAGGATCTGCCTTCACTGCTCGGGGGCCTGAAACGCTATCTGGACTGGCTGGAGGTGGAACGTTACGTGCTGGTGCTGTATGACACCTTCGGTCCTGAGCCTTCAGCCACCGCCCATGTGGCCCTGTGCTCAGAAGCGCATCCTACAGAACCCTCCTCCTTCCCCACCCGACAGCTGGTCCCGGACAGCATGCAGGACACTTTGCATCAGGACACCTGGTTCGCCATGCCCCTTTTCATCAACGATGAGCACTACGGCCTCTTGCTGACCGGGAAACACACCAAATTCAATCTGGATGGGGACATGCCCCGTTACCTGATCAGCCGTGCCCTCAGTCAGGTGGTGAAGGTGCAGGCCCAGAGCCGTTACACCGAGAGCCTGGAACAGCAGGTGAAGGAACGCACCCATGAATTGCAGCAGGAGGTGAAGGAACGCACCCGTGCCGAAAAAGCCCTGAGGGTCGCCAACCAGGAGTTGCAACGCAGTGTGCTGCTTGATGGCCTCACAGGCATCTTCAACCGCACAGCCTTCAATGACCACCTGAAGCGCATGTGGAAAAGTCACCTGGACTCCAGTCAGCCCCTGTCCCTGATCCTGTGCGATGTGGACTTCTTCAAGAAATACAACGACCTGTATGGTCACCTGCAGGGGGACAGTTGCCTGAAGCAGGTGGCAAAGGCAATTGAGCGGTGTGCCCGCAACCGGGAGGACATGGCCGCCCGTTATGGTGGTGAGGAGTTCGCCCTGATCCTTCCAGAGACCGATCTCGCAGGAGGCATGCGCGTTGCTGAACGCCTGCAACAGGAGCTGAATGCACTTGCCCTGCCCCATGCGGCTTCTGAGGTGTCTTCACAGATCACGGTCAGCATGGGGCTTGCAAACCTCATTCCTGAGCACGGCACCTCACCCAACCTGCTCATCCAGCAGGCAGACCTGGCCCTTTACGAAGCCAAGCACCTGGGGCGCAACAGGGTGGTGCACAGGTCCAGCGAAACCCAGGAAATCATGAACTGAAAAAGCAGGCAGAGGACCTCTGCCTGCTTCTGAAAGTTGTGGGCTCAGAATCCGCTGACGTTCAGGCGACCACCGGTGACGGTCTTCCCGGCCAGAGAGGGGGTGGGCACAGCCGAGGACAGAATGGCGTCCTTGATCTGCCGTGCCGTGGCTCCAGCGTGGGTGCTGGCATAGAGTGCAGCAGCGCCAGAGACGTGTGGGGTTGCCATGGAGGTGCCGCTGTAGGAGGCGTAGGAATTGGTGGGCACAGAAGAGTTGATCGCCACTCCGGGAGCCCCAATGTCCACGGTTCTCGCACCGTAATTGGAGAAGCCTCCCAGGCCTCCCGTGCTGTTGATGGCGGCCACAGCGATCACGCAGTCCCACCCTCTGGAGCCTCCATTGGTGCACTCGTAATTGGAGGGGTAGTTGGTCACGGTGTCGTTGTTGTCTCCGACCTGGTCGTTGCCTCCGTTGCCTGCTGCGGCAATGAAGAGGATGCCTGCGTCCCCTGCCCGGTTGATGGCGTCCAGGAGGCCCTGTGAGAACCCGCCGCCCCCCCAGGAGTTGCTGGTCGCAACGATGTTCAGCCCGTGGCGTTTTTTCAGGTCGGTGAAGTAATCCACGGCCTTGATGGCGTTGGCGGTGGTGCCCCCTCTGCCCCCAAGGAACTTCCCTGAGATCATGGTGACGTTCCAGCTCACCCCGGCGACCCCCTGTCCGTTGCCGCCAATGCCGCCGATGGTTCCGGCAACATGGGTGCCGTGGTCGTCGGTCCCTGCACGTTTGGTGCCGTCGTAAACCGTCCGGTCACCGTTGGCGAAATCCCAGCCGTGGGTGTCGTCGACGTAGCCGTTGCCATCGTTGTCCACACCATCCACAGGATCAAAAGGGTTGGTCCAGATGTTGGCAGCAAGATCAGGGTGGGTGACCTGGATGCCCTCGTCAATCACCCCGATGAACACGCTTTTTGATCCGGTGTGTCCTGCAGCCCAGGCCTCTGCAGCCTGACTGCCGAATGCGTTGCCGGGAGTGCTGCCATCTCCGTACATGCCCCACAGATTGTTTCCGGTGAAGTAGGGATCATTGGAGGTGGCCTCATGGGTGTAAATCCAGTTGGGTTCGGCGAACATCACCCCGGGCTGGGATTTCAGTTCCTGAATGACGGCTTTCACGTCTTTGCCATTGTTGATCTTCAGGAGTTTGAGGTGCTTGCCGTTCTTGCTGGACACGGTTTCTTTTCTGGACAGTCCACGGTTCTTCTCAATGGCCTGCTCCTGCGTGTCCGTTGTGCCACTGTACTGCACCAGCACCTCGTCGGGCACGTAATTCTGGGTGCTCTGGGCCTGGGGCAGCACCTGTTCGGTCACCTGTGAGGTGGGGTTCTGCTGGCTGCAGGCGGCCATGAGGGCAGTGAGGGTGAGGGCAGCAAGGGAGACTTTGAGGTTTCTGGACATGAGCAACTCCTGAAAGGTTTTTCTGAAACGACTGTCTGGAACAGGTTCCAGCATGAAGGCCTGGCAATGGGAAACCAACCTGCCGGTGCAGGATTTCTGTGCTGGGTGGCTTTTTTGAAGTTGATCAAATTTAACAAAGGAAGCTGACGGAATCATGAAAAATTGCTCTAGGTCCAGAGCAGCATAGACATTTTGTTGTCCAGCAACACCTTTCAGCTGGAAGGCTGTCAGGGTAGGGGTTTTCCCTCTTTCTTTCTGAAAAACGACAAAAAAGGAACAGGGTTTTGAAACCCTGTTCCTGTGCCTGAACCTTTACTGCCGGACTTTGGAACCCTCATTTTGCTGCTCTTTGCGTCGCTTCAGCACCCACCGGACAATGAAGACCACCATGAGGCCCAGGATCACGTAACTGGCAGGCTTCAGGTAGGTTTCCACAGCCTTGTAGTTTTCACCCAGCAGGCTTCCCACATAGGCCAGCACCAGAGACCAGAGACCCGTACCCAGTGCGGTGAAGAGCATGAACAGCATCAGGGGCATTTCGCTGATTCCGGCAGGAATGGAGATCAGAGAGCGGATGCCCGGGACCAGACGGAGCAGAAAGACCGATTTCTTGCCGTGTTTGTCAAACCAGTCATCGGCCTTCTTGATGTCGTCGCCAGACAGGGTGAGCCATTTCCCGTGTTTGTCTGCCCAGCGGGTCAGGCGTTTTTCACCCACCAGACGGCCAATGAAGTACAGGGGAAGGGCACCCAGCACAGAGCCTGCAGTTCCTGCAAGCACCACGCCCAGGAACGTCAGGTCCCCTCTGGCTGCAGCGAATCCCGCCATCGGCATGATCAGTTCCGAGGGCAGGGGCGGAAAGACGTTTTCCAGAAACATCAGGAGCACAATGCCCAGATAGCCCATGCTGTTCATCAGGTTTTCAATCCACTCAAACATGCTGCGCATGCTAGCACCCGATGAAAAGCTGCGCTGTAGGGATTGTTCCAGCCTGTGGTCGGTTCGGATTGACCGGTTCAGCTATCTGGACCTTGAAGCCACCAGCGCATCTGTCCCATCCATGATGCGCCGAAGTCCAAAGTGCAGGGCATGCTGGGGATCAAACGCCGCCCCATACGCTTCTCCTGCGGCCTGACCCACCCGCGAAGCAGTGGGGAAACGTCTGGCATCCATGACTTTTTCCAGCAGGGGCGCACTCTGGGTCCACCACTCGGTGTCGGTCATGCCACTCTCCTGATGTGCACGGGCCTGATTCACTGCAATGCGGGCACTGCCCTCCACATGGGTGAGGATCAGGGTCAGCACGGCGTCCATTTCCACATCCGTGAGGCCAATTCCGTCCAGTGGTCTGAGTTCAGCCTCGTACTTGAGGGTGGCGTTGGGGCCCAGCACCGGACGTGCTCCAGGGAGGTCCAGCAACCAGGGATGCTTGTGGTACAGGTCCCAGTTTCTGATTGCCACAAAGGCAAGGGCATTGCGCCACCCTCCTGTTTGCCTGGCAGGTTCGTCTGCATCAACGTAGAGTTCACCATAAACGGTGTCGATCATGAGCTCGGTCAGTTCGGGTTTGCCGGACACATGGGTGTAGAGGGACATGGTGCCCACTTTGAGGTGCTCGGCCACGCGCCGCATGGAGAGGGCATTCAGGCCTTCCTGGTCTGCCACAGCAATGGCTGCACCCACGATGGTTTTGACATTCAGGCCCGAGCGGCCTGTTTTAGGGTGGGCCCCCCACAACAGGGCCAGGGTGCGTGCAGGATCGAAAGATGACGGTGCCTCGGCCATACTTGACTTTAGCACAAATCTAACGTACAGTGTACGGTACGTTGTACGGATTGGTGGTGGAGCTCTGCCAGAAACCTGCAGCGGTCTTGTTCTGCCCCCAGAAAGAACAAACACATCGCCCTCTCCCCTTTCAGGAGGACCCATGAAGATCACCCGTTCTGCCCTTTCTCTGAACGTGCCCGACCCTGCCCTTTCTGCCCGGTTCGTGCAGCAACACTTTGGCTTTCAGCCAGAAATGAACTTTGATTTCATGGTCTCCCTGGCCCGCCCGGATGTGGATTTCCACCTGATCTACCTGCAGACAGGCCTTTCCAGCTTCAAACCCACCAGCCATGCAGACAGCGCAGGACAGGGACTTCTGGTCGCTTTCGTGGTGGATGACATCGACGACCAGTACACCAGACTCCAGAATGAAGGGGCACCCATCGTCACCCCCATCGAAACAGAAGAATGGGGAGAACGGTACTTCCAGACGCAGGACCCCAACGGCATCATCTATCAGCTGGTTCAGTGGGTGACCGAACCACCCAGTCCACAGCAGGCCTGATCCTCTACTCCTCCTGTGGCTGGGACTGCAACCACAGGAGGTACTGCATTCCAGAGAAAATCACACAGGTCTGCTCTTCCTTTTCGCGGTTCTGGTCATGGATCGTTTCGATCATGCGTTTGCCATGCCAGCGACCACAGTAAGGGCAGGTGTTGATGTAGCGGTGCCTCGGTCCGGTGCCCTGGTTGGGGCTCAGACGGAGCAGACGATGAAACTGTGAGGCCTGCGGAATGAAGCGGGAGGTGTCGAAGAACACCACGGCCCGTTTGCACTGCACACAGCGCGTCGCGGTGAACACCCCCTCCACCTGATGCTCCATGCGAACCCCCTGTTCCTGCATGTACCTGCGCACAAAGCGGAACACCTTCCCGTAGCGCACCTCAAGCTCCTGGGCCTGCTTTTCGGTCAGGCGTCTGGCCTGCAGCTGGTGCTGGAGTTCAGCAGGGATGTCAGGGGGGGTCTGTTCTGGTTTCTCTGGCATGTGTTATCCTCGGGGACGTTTTTTGCGGCCCTCCTGGTGCTGCTTGATCAGGTCACTGGCCTGCTGGTAAGTGAGTGCGTCCAGCGATGTGCCTTCGGGCAGGGGTGCAAAGTGCCTGCCACTGGCAAGGTACATGCCCCTTTCATTGCGCCTGACCTGAATCTTTCCCCGTCCACTTTTCAGTTCTTTCAGCACGGCATTTTCGCTGGAAGCGGCTTCTGCAAGTTGCAGGGCTTTTTCGAGGGTCAGGTGTGGGACTGCACTGGAGTGCACTTTCAGCTTGCGGAATTCCTCTCCGACTTTCAGGTAGGGACCATACTTTCCCACCCCGAGTGAAACCTCCTGCCCTTCATGGGTGCCCAGCACCCGTCTCTGGGAGGTGGCTGCTGGAGCTGCAATCGTCACGGTCTCCCCCGATCCCAGCAGTTCCAGCGCTTTCTCGGGGGTCAGGTCGTCGGGTTTGAGGGTGTCAGGAATTTTCACAGCTTTCCCGGACCCGCTGAGCAGGGGAATGCCTTCCTGAATGCGCACCCGCAGACCGGCTTCCTTCAGGATTTCAGGGGTGAAGTCGATGTCTGCTGGAGGCTGCCTGCGGTAGGTTTCCAGTTCAACAGCAAGCCCGCCCGCCTCAAAATAGAACTGGTTCAGGTAGTCCAGACGGGTGCGTTTCCCCTCTGCAATGTCATCCAGTTGCTTTTCCATTTCTGCGGTAAAGGCGTAGTCCAGAAAACGCGGGAATTTCTCGGTCAGGAATTTGACCACCGCCACCCCGAGCCAGGTGGCATGCAGGGTGTTTTTGGTGCGCTGGATGTACCCTCTGGACTCAATGTTGGTGAGGATCGCTGCGTAGGTGGAGGGCCGGCCAATCCCGGCCTTCTCCAGCGTCTGCACCAGTCGGGGTTCGGTGTAACGGGCAGGCGGCTGGGTTTTGTTGTTTTTTACAGTGGTCTTCTTGACCTTGACCGCATCCCCGATCTGCATGGGAGGAAGTTTTTCCCCTTCCTCCTCCTGCTCGTCTTTACCTTCCACATACAGGGTGCGAAACCCCAGTTCATCGTAGGTTTTGCCGCTTGCCGTGAACAGGTGGTCTTCGAGGTTGAGGGTGAGGACGCGCTGCCTTCCCTGCGCATCGATGGCCTGACTGGCCAGGGTACGCTTGTAGATCAGTTCGTAAAGGCGGTATTCATCGTCAGAGAGGTCTTTTTTCGCCTGTTGCAAAGTCTTGAAGACCTTGCCAGAGGGCCGGATGGCCTCGTGGGCCTCCTGCGCATTCTGGTTCTTGCTGGCGTACACCCTTGGGTTTGCTGGAAGCAGCCTGGGATCGTAATGCTGGGCCACGGCAGCCCGTGCCCCCTGGGTGCCCTCATCTGAAAGGGAGGGGGAATCCGTGCGCATGTAGGTGATGTAACCCGCCTCATAGAGCTTCTGGGCCACATCCATGCTCTTTTTCACCGAGAAGCCCAGTTTGCGGGACGCCTCCTGCTGCATGCTGGAGGTGATGAAGGGTGCTGGGGGTTTCTGGGTGAAAGGCTTCTCCTCGTCTTTCTGCAAGAGGAGGGGATGCTTTTTGAGCTGCGCCGCCACCGCATCGGCCTCTTCCTTGCTGAGGGGGTAGGCCCCTTCTTTCAGTTTGCCTTTGCTGTCAAAGTCCTTGCCCGTGGCCACCCTCTGGTTGTGGTGGTGGGTCAGACGGGCTGTGAAACCGTGCTCGGTGAGGGCATCCAGCGAGATGAAGGCCGTGGGTACAAACTGGATGCGTTCCAGTTCCCGCTCGACCACCATGCGCAGGGCCACGCTCTGCACCCGACCCGCGCTCAGCCGGGGCCCCATTTTCCACAGGAGGGGACTGATCTCGTAACCATACAGGCGGTCCACACAGCGGCGGCTTTCCTGTGCAGCCACCAGACTGAGGTCCAACGGTCTGAGGTTCTGCAGGGCCTGCTGGATGGCGCTCTGGGTGATCTCATAAAAAACCATGCGGTGCACGGGCACGGTGGGTTTGAGGATCTGCAGGAGGTGCCAGGAGATGGCCTCCCCTTCCCGGTCCGCGTCGGTGGCGAGTAAAATTTCCGTGGCTTTTCTGGAAAGCTCCAGCAGTTTCTGGATCTGGGCCGATTTGCTGCTGCTTCGCACGTAGTAAGGCCGGAATTTGTTATGCACGTCAATGCCCAGATTGGCCCAGGCCTCTGTGCGGTATTTTTCGGGCAGGTCGTCTTTTTTGGCAGGCAGGTCCCGCACATGTCCAAAACTGGCCGCGACCACATAGCCGTTTCCCAGGTAACTGCCGATCTTCTTGATTTTTCCGGGAGACTCCACAATCACGAGTTTCATTTCGGGGTCCTTCCTGGGTGCTGCAGGGCACACCTGATGGCTCAATTGTACTATATACAGATCTACTTGCCATTGTTTTGTTAATAGCATAATACCGTTGAAGGATTCTGGATTCCAGACGGACACTCAGGCAACAAAAAAGCCCTCACCCGAAAGTGAGGGCACAAGTGTCAACAGATCAAAGAGGGGAAGAAGTGACGCCGCTCTCCCTCACGGTGTAAACCTTGGACCCCAGCTGATGGGAAACGGTGTACTGGAAAGACCCGCTGGTGACCGCTGCACCCGCGATCTTCAGGCCCGGATACTCGCAGTCATAGGTTCCGTATTTCTCATTGCGTGCCCGGTCTCCGTAGAACGTCTGAACCGTGGGGTAACCGCTGGTGGTGGGGTGCTCCAGTTTCCACAGTTCTGCAGCATTCTTCAGGTTCCACGCACAATTGCTGGACGGGTGATCATAATGCCAAGACTGTGCAAACGGAGCAGGAGGGTATATTCCCGTTTGAGACAGGTTAAAAGTGGTCGCTCCCTGCACATGCTTCACAGTGTACTGGTAAGAGGTGTGGGCAGGAACAGCAGCACCACCCAGCACCAGAGTGGAATTCTGGCAGGCTCTTGCCTGATACATCCAGGATGTGTTGCCATCGGCATAAAAGTAAGAAACTGCTGGATAACCCTCGTTGAAGCCGTAATCCACTTCCCAGGTCCTGATCGCCTGGTTAAGTCTCTGAACACAACTGTAGGCAATTTCATCTGGGGTGATGGCCCGTGGACGGGGACTGATTCCCTCTTCAGTCAAGGTATAGGTGGTGCTTCCAAGCCGATGTTTCACGGTGTAGGTGTAGGTTCCACTGGTCACGGCATTTCCGGTGATGGTCAGATCCGGGTTGTTGCATGGACCTGTGGAGAATCTTTCAGCCTTGATGCTGTCTCCATACAGCTCTGATGCTGCAGGATACCCGGGACCGCCCACATCGATAGACCAGATTGTAGCCCCCATTTGCAAAGCGGTGGCACAATTGGCTGCTTTGAAATTGAAAGAAAAGGGATTGGGCTCAATTCCGCTGGTGCTCGCAGTGTAGGTGGTGTTCCCCTGCACGTGCTTCACGGTGTACAGAAAGGACCCGCTGGGAACGGCGTCTCCGGTGATCACCAGGTTGCTGGTGTTGCACACCCCGGTGGTGTACTCGGAGGCTTTCTGGCTGTCGCCATAAAGTGCAGAAGCGGCAGGATACCCGGGACCTCCAAAATCGATCTGCCAGATTTGTGTGGCCGTGATCAGCCGCTCTGCACAGGAAACAGCCAGACGGTTGGGTTCGGTGTAAATGGGGTTGGGTTCAACATCTGCCCAGTAACAGCGGGTGGCGTCGTTGGCCCGGGTGATGGAACTCTGGCAGTGGTTGCGTGCAGCAGGGGGGTTCACTTCCCGCACGTTGCTGTACACCAGATCCGGGGTCAGTTTTGCCTTGAAGTCTGCCAGGGGGTTGGCGGATGGGGAAGCCCCACTGGCAACGGTGCTGGCGGGGTAATCCACATTGACAAAGGTGCGGGTGGCATCAGACCAGCCATACAGGGTGGTGGTTCCGCAGTTGAATTCCACGGCCGTCTCAGGGCGGCCCGAGATGCCAGGATCATTGGTCACCACACGGAATTTCTGGAAGAACACCCCCACCACCGGGCGGCCTGTGAGGGGGTCCAGAGGGCAGTCTGCCGTGAGGGTCAGGGTGTGGGAACCTCCTGGAGGCACCACCTGTGAGAGGCCTCCATTGCTGACACTCAGGTCACTCATGCGGTCCCAGTCGTAGGTGAGAGGCTGTGACCCGGTGTTCTTCAACACCAGGGTGGCTGCGGTTTTGACTGGAGGCACCAGGGAGTCCCGACTGGTGATGGTGCGAACCTTCACCTGGTTGAGCACAGGACCAGAAAGTTTGGCGGTTTTCAGACTCGCCACACCCTGGGTTGCAGCAGGCATGATGTGATCCACCATGGTCTGGCTGCGGTACACGCTTGCCGTCTTGCTGACGCAGTTCAGGGCATTGCTGCCTGAGGGCATGCCAATGCCCCAGTCTGCCATGCGCCTGACCTCCACAGGAAGCGATGGGTTGTTGTTTGCATCGACGGTCACTTTCCCGATCAACTGGTCCATCACCATCAGGTTCAGCAGGTGATCCTTGCGGCCATCCAGCCAGGTGTAGAATCCACTGCTGCCTGCTGCCAGCGTGGTTCCACTGGTGGCATCATAAGGCGCTGCATAATACAGTTCGTTACGGAAACGCACCCGATGGTCGACGTCTGGGGCATCTGTGAAGCCCCGCAGGGGCACACTCAGGTACACTGGGGTGCCACTGTCCGTCAGGGAAGTCACTTTCACCACAAGGTCCTGGTAGGGCATGGCCACCTTGAACCATTTCTTTGGCAGGTTGCCCTGCCCCTGGTAGTTGGCCAGCACCATTTCATCGCGGTAGGTGACATTGCGCTTCAGATAGGCTTCCAGCTTGACGATTTCACCTGGACTGAACCGGCGGGTCGACAACGCCTTCATCGAGGCTCCAGCAACAATGGTGCCACTGGCCACTCCACCCGTGATGCTGCGGTAATTGTTTGATTCATTCTGCACCCGCAATTCCCAGGTTTTCAGGTCATTGCGGTAGACCAGCCCCTGAAAAGCCGTGGCATTGACATACACTGCTGTGGCAGCTCCGCCATCTTCAGGCATTCCCGAAAGGGTCAGGGTTGGACGGTAGAAGTAGCTGTAATACAGCGGGGCAGCCACCGTTTTGGAACCGGCACTGTTGGCCGAGTAAGGCTCGAGGTGAAGGTCTGTGCTCTGGGGCAGGGCAAGGGTAAAACTGTGATAGTTGTAGGGTGCAGCCCCGTCGTTGACGTAAAAGTTCTGGGACCATCCTGATCCCGTTGACGTGTATGCACTGCAGGAAGGAGGCACTCCCAGCTCTTCAAAATCAGGAGCGGGATCTGGACTGGTGGATGAAACAGGGGCCTGCAACATTCCACATGATGCGAGAAGAGCAACGGAAAGCAACCCAAGTGTTTTTTTCAGATGATACATTTGATACCTCAAAGAACAATGGCATGGGACCAAGAAACTCCTGACAACAAAACCCTTACAATAAGAACCTCCATGTCAATTCTACCTGTTTTGCTTTTAAACAACACCACAGCCCCTGCATCACACGCAGCCTGAGTGATGTCAGTCGTGAAAAACCACAGATGATCCTGCACCTGCAACTCAAAAAAGGGCCGAAGGATTTGCAGGGTCCTTCAGCCCTTAAAAACGCAAAATCAAAAACGCAGGGTTCAGGTGCCCGTAAAAAATGCCTGGGCCTGGACAGTGATGCTTTGCAATTGTGGAGCAGGTTTGCCCAGAAAATACCCCTGCACGTAATCCGCACCCAGTTCTGAGGCCAGTTGCAATTCCTGCAGGGTCTCAATGCCTTCTGCAATCACCTCGACCCCCAGGTCATGGGCGTAGCGGATCAGTGCAGACACCAGTTGCACCCGTGGATCATCCGGGGTGATTTCCCGGATCAGGGTGCGGTCCAGTTTCACAATGTCGGGCTTCAGAACCTCCAGATACGACAGGCTGGTGTACCCGCCACCCAGGTCATCCAGGGCCACTCTTGCCCCTTCTGCACGGTAACGGTCCAGAATGGATTTCAGCAGGGTGAGGTCCGGGAAGTGCTCAGACTCCACCACCTCGAAAACCAGACGCCCCAGGTCTGCGCCTGTGCGCTGGCACGCCTGAAAGGTGCTGTTTAAACAGACGGCAGGATCATACACCACGCTGGGCAGAAAATTGATGAACAGAGAGGCCGATTCGGGCAGGTGCGGATAGACCTGTTCAATGGCTGCAGTGCGTGCCCTGGCGTCGAAAGCCCGGATCTGCCCGTGGGCCAGTGCAGCTTCCAGAAGTGGACCCGCACCATAAAACGCCTCTGGCGGAGCACTGCGCACCAGGGCTTCGTATCCGGCCAGTTCGCCTCCATTCAGACGGACAATGGGCTGGGCATGAAACAGCAGGTGCTCCATGGCACCCTGGAACCATCCGGTTTTCAGGCGGGTGATCCAGATGCCCAGACTGGCTGCCTCCCAGATGTTCATCTGGTCTCCATATTGTGGGGCCACCCGCAGGTCTCCCTGCTCGGTCAGGGTCAGGTTCTGGTGCAGGCCTTCCAGTTTCTGCAGGTCTGACACGCCCACCACCAGGTGCCCATTGGGGTTTTCAGCCGTCAGGGACAGGCGCTGAAACTGGCGCAGCAGGCTGTGCATCACATGCCTTGAAGGGGAATAGAACACCAGACGATCAGGTCGGGGTGTGGGCGTCACTTCGGTACACTGGCAGTCATTCAGCATGTTTGTGGCCTCAGGAACAGAGTGTATCCATTACAACCTGACAGAACCCTGCAATCCGTACCATTTGTGTCATTTGGGGCCTGAATCCCATGGACCTTCATCTTTGAAATTCCCCTAGAGCATTCAGACACATTTCAGGTGAACCTGTTAAGATTCTGTCATGAACGCTTGATGAGTCAGTTCAACGGTTCTTCATTTTCAAGGCAGCACCCCACTGAAGCACCACCCATCCACACCCATTGCAACCCATGTTTAACTGATCGGTTTCCCCCACCACCTCCCATTGGTCAAAGCACTCACCCGGCACCCAGAGCTTTTTTCTGTGTCCCACTGGCAGTGTTGCATTGCAAACCCATATGGCACCCATCGTTTCCGGTGGGTGCTTTATTGATTTGCCTGACTGGTCTGCTGCAACAACTCCAGGAAGGTTCTGGCCGCACGGGACAGCAACTCTGGTGCGGTGCCCACCACACGGAGGTCCCGGGTCAGTCCTGGAAGGGACAGGGGAAGCTGGACCAGATGCCCGGATTGCACCTCCCTTTGCACCGTCCACTCTGACAAAAAGGCTGCACCAAGGCCCTGCATGACCGCTTCCTTGACGGCTTCCGTGCCAGCAAGTTCGAGCACATCTTTCACCTCGATGCCTGCTTGCAACAGTGCGGAACGGGCCGCCTCACGGGTTCCTGACCCCACCTCACGCCAGATCACCGGAAGGCCCTGCAGGTCTGCTTTCTGAACCTCAGGCTTTCTGGCAAGAGGGTGCTGGGCAGAGGCCACCAGCACCAGACGGTCCTGCTGGAACACAGAGGCGTGCAGGTCTGTGGGCAATTCCGGCAGGTGACCTTCCATCAGGGCGAGTTCACAGCCAGATCGCAACAGCAGGTCCAGCACCTGACGGGTGTTGCCCTGCGTCACCTGAAAGCGCACTTGCGGGTACATGGTGTGGTATCTGGACAGCACCACCGGAAGAATGGTTGCTGCAATGGTCAGGCTGGCCGCCACCTGCAGGGTACCGTATTCCAGTTGGCGCACCTCCTCCAGATAACGGGACACCCCATCCAGAGCACGCTGGACCTGGTGGGCATGGGGAAGCAGGTGTTCCCCTGCAGGGGTCAGGGAGACGCCGTAACGGTGTCTGCGAAACAGGGGCTCTCCCACCCGTTCCGTGAGCAGTTTCAACTGGCTGGACACCGCAGGCTGGGTGAGATTCAACTGGCTGGCTGCCAGGCTCAGGTTGCCGAGTTCAGCGACTTTTAAGAAGGTGATCAGCTGATCAGGGTTGAGGTTCATCCTCTAGATATACATTTTTTTGATAACTGTATAAAGATTTGCGATTTGAGTTGATATCTGATTTCCCGTACCCTGCTGGAATGATTGCTCGCCTGCCCCACTTTCCACATCTGATTTCTGCCCTGCAGCGATTCACTCCAGATGTTTTTGCGATCTGCATGGGAACCGGCATGCTGTCTTTGTTGCTTCCTCATCTTCCTGGTGGGCAGCAACTGGGCCAGGTGCTCTGGGTCTTCAATGGCCTGCTGTTTCTGGTTCTGACTGCCTTGTGGATGCTGCAAATGGTGCTGGAGCCTGCAAGCTTCCAGAACATGCTCCGGCATCCCGTGCAGAGCCTCTTTGTGGGCACATACCCGATGGCCCTTGCCACCATCGTGAATGGACTGCTCACTTATGGATTTCAGATGTGGGGCATGGCAGCAATCCACTGGGCCACCGTGCTGTGGGGGGTGGATGTGGCCCTTTCCCTGCTGTCTGGACTTCTTCTTCCTTATCTGATGTTCAGCAGGCAGGAACAGCCCCTCTCCCAGATGACAGCCCTGTGGCTTGTCCCCATCGTTCCAGCAGAAGTGGCAGGGGTCAGTGCTGCCCAGTTGATTCCCCATGTGCATGAGGCACTTGCAGGGGGCCTCTTCGTGGCTGGATACCTGCTGTGGGCCTGCTCTGTGCCTCTGGCCTTCATGGTCCTGACTGTGTTGCTGCTGCGCCTGACCCAGCACCACCTGCCTTCCCGGGAACGCACCATCAGCATGTTCCTGCCTGTGGGACCTCTGGCAACTGGAGCCCAGGGGCTGTTGCAAATGGGAGAAGTGGCCCCCGGCGTCCTGAAAAATCTGTCCCTGATCGAGTTTGCTCCGGTCTTTCAAGGCGTCGGGATGCTGGGAGGGATCACCCTGTGGGGAACGGCGTTATGGTGGTTGTTGCTGGCGGTCGCCCTCACCCTGAGAACCCTGAAGCAGGGTTTGCCCTTCAATCTGGGGTGGTGGGGACTGACGTTCCCACTTGGGGTTTTTGTTGCAACAGCGTTCTCTCTTGAGGAAGCCACACACCTGAAGGGTTTCTCTCT
>NZ_BJXB01000032.1 GCF_007990775.1 Deinococcus cellulosilyticus NBRC 106333 = KACC 11606
TTTGGCCAGCAGGATCAGTTCACGCTCGGGCACCAGACCGTCCAGGACGATCATGGCATCCACATTTTTTTCCAGCAGGCGGGCGAATGGAGTTCTCAGCGCAGGCTTTCTGACCTGTCCACTGGCAAAAATGGGGTGGTAGGGGCTCCCTTCCAGACCTTGATCAATGCCCTTGAGAATTTCTCCGTAAAAAGGACTGGAAATCTCCTGGGTCACCACGCCAATGGTAAAAGAGGGCTCCTGAAAGGGACTTCTGTTCATCACACCATGGTTGTATCCCAGGCGTTGAATGGCTTCCAGAACGGCCTTATGTTTTTCTGGGGCCACCTGGGCGGTGCCATTGATCACCCGCGAGACGGTGCTGGGGGAAACTCCAGCTTCCCGGGCAACATGATTTAAGGTCACAGTCTCACGCACATGTCCTCCTTGACAGCGTTTTCAGACTTTGGCTTCCCCAGGCACTTCTCGACTTCTGCACACAGGCACGACCGAGAAACTGCTTTTGGAACAGTGTTTGAGTGAAGTTTTCATGATGATATCGGTATTCGATATCGATTGTCAATACCCATGGTTTTGTCCTGAGATCAGGTTTCGTGAGCAACAATGAGCTGTCCTGGGGACAGGAAGATCCAGCTTCCGGCTGTATTTCTCTCATTCCCTCAAGATTTCTGGCATAAAAGCCTGATCATTAAACGCTTTTTGTCGCATTCAGACCCTCTGGACATTTGAAAACGTTTTCAGAGTCTCTCTGCTGTCCTCAAACCTCTGACTGCAGAAAACCCTGGCAATCGCCAGTTGGCCTACTTGACGCTTTGCTTCGCTGGCCCTTACACTCCAGACAATGAACCGGAACTTCACCACCACCATGCAGGGGGACACCTGGGCTTAAAAGCTCCATCGGTGATCCCCCGGCCTGCGTTTGGTGCACAGGCCGGTTTTTTTTGTTCCCGAAAGAGGTCTGAAATCATGAAAGTGAACCCTGAACCATCCAAACAAGCCGACCACCTCCAGCAAAACCCAGTGGTCGGATTCCAGTCTGCATCTGGAATCATTCATGACCTGTTTGCTTCAAAGCCAGAAGGAGCACAGCCCATTGCACTGCAGGACCGAGTGGCAGCACAGCTTGTCAGGCACTCTCTGGCCCATGTGCTGGCCAAGGCAGTCAAACAGCATTTTGGATCAGAGCACCCCATCCAATTTGGCATGGGCCCGGTCATTGAGAATGGTTTTTATTATGACTTTGACCTGCCTGTGCCCATCCGGGCAGAAGACTTGCCGCTGCTAGAAGAAAAAATGCGGGAAATCATCCGTCAAAACCTGCCGTTTCAGCGGTCAGAAGTGTCCAGAGAGGAAGCCGCCAGCAATTTTGCAGATCAGCCTTACAAACTGGAATTGCTGGAAAATTTACCTGAAGATGCCGTGATTTCTCTGTACCGGCAAGGGGACTTTGTGGACCTGTGCAGAGGGCCTCATGTGCCTGCAACGGGCATGATTCCCTTTTCGTTCAAATTGACGCATGTTTCGGGAGCCTACTGGAAGGGTGATTCCAGCAGGCCCATGCTGCAACGGATTTATGGGGTGGCCTTCCATGAGGGGGAAGAACTGGAACATTTCCTGTGGCAGCAGGAAGAGGCCAGAAAACGGGACCACCGCAGACTGGGGCAGCAACTCGAACTCTTCATGGTCTCCGAGGAGGTCGGTCAGGGCCTGATTCTCTGGCAGCCAAAAGGGGCGATGGTGCGCCTCCTCATCGAGGAATTCAGCCGCAAAGCCCACCTGATGCATGGCTACGACTGGGTGATCTCTCCCCACATTGGCAGGGCGCAGCTGTGGGAAACGTCCGGTCACCTGGATTTCTACAAAGACAGCATGTACGCCCCGATGGACCTTGATGGTGAGGCTTACTACGCCAAACCCATGAATTGCCCGTTTCACATCGAGATCTACAAAAACAAAAAGCGCTCTTACCGCGAGCTCCCTCTCAGGTACGCTGAATTTGGCACGGTGTACCGTTATGAGCTTTCGGGTGCATTGCACGGACTGACACGGGTGCGTGGATTCACCCAGGACGATGCCCACATCTTCTGCACGGCAGATCAGGCGGAAGCAGAAATCTCAAGAGCCCTGGAGTTCTCGCTGTTTGTGCTCAGAAGCTTTGGGCTCTCAGATTTCACGGCCTACCTGTCCACGCGTCCAGAGGAGTCTGTGGGAGAGGCAAAAGACTGGGACCTTGCCACGGAAAGCCTGCGCAGAGCTCTTGAAAAAGCCCATCTGCCTTATGACATTGATGAGGGTGGAGGGGCATTTTACGGTCCCAAAATTGACCTGAAAGTCAAAGACGCCCTGGGCAGGCAGTGGCAGCTCAGCACTATCCAGTTTGATTTCAATCTGGCAGAGCGTTTCAGGCTGGAATACATTGCCGAGGATGGGCAGGCAAAACGCCCCTTCATGGTCCACCGTGCACTGTTCGGCAGCATGGAACGCTTCTTCGGGGTGCTGCTGGAGCATCACGCAGGCGAGTTCCCCCTGTGGCTTGCTCCGGTGCAGGCAAAAATCATTCCCATTGCAGACAGGCACATCGAGTACGCCCAGAAAGTCGCTTCTCAGATTCGGGCACATCAGGGCCGTGCAGAGGTGGACCTGAGAAACGAACGCATGCAGGCCAAAATCCGGGATGCAGAACTGCAAAAAATCCCCCTGGTTCTGGTGGTGGGAGATCGGGAGGCGCAGGAAAATCAGGTCAGCGTGAGGGAACGTGGGGTGAAGGAACAGCAGGTGATGTCTGTTGAGGGTTTGCTGGAGAAACTGAGAGGAGCCTCGGTGGACCAGTTGCTCCATGGCAATCCGTCTTTTTGATTCTGTTTGACCACTTTGCATTGAGACCGGCCAGATGGCCGGTTTTTGTTTTCAGGACAGACGCGAGAGAAACGTCTGACCCTTTACCGATCCCAGGATGATGGCATGTTCAGTCATATATCTCCAAGTCGAATCACCAGATGATCACATTCGCTTACCAGAATGATTGACTTTGATCACATGATCCCCTAGGATGAGGGTACAGAAATTCCCTGATGTTGCAGCGGCCTTGCCGCAGTCTTGTTTTATTTCCCGGAGGAAGTCATGCACAGAAAGACCCTGATCACCGGCTCACTCATGCTCACCTGCTTTCTTTCCCTTGCTCATGCCCAGAGCCTGAAACCCGAGTACATCGCCCAGGCCACCGAGCGCACCATCACCCTCGATGGGGACCTCAGCGACTGGGCTGGACTCCCCCAGTACACCATCGAGATGTCCAACGGCTTCCCCTCTGTTCCAGTCAGTTCCAAAGGTTATTTCCAGGTGGCTTATGACAAGGACAACCTCTATCTGGTGGGTGTGTTCAATCAGGCCAAAGATACAGTGCTGGCCAAGCTTGCTCAGGACGCACCCGAATGGTGGAACGATGACGTGCTGGAAATCTACTTCCAGCCCAACCGCACCGACAAAGTGCCCACCAGCCAGCACTTTGCCATCAACCCCGCAGGCGTGCGCTTCAAGAACTACACCGCCACCACCGAGTACCAGACGGCTTCCAAAATTGAGGACAACCGCTGGATCGTGGAAGTGGCTTTCCCTCTAGGCAAGGGTGTTTTTGCTGCAGCAGGAGACGGCAGCGCCTGGAACCTGAAGGTGGGCCGCGAGCACCAGAAAGCTGGAGAATACCCTTTGTGGCCCATGGGTGGTGATTTCAACGCCGAAACCAACTACGGCATCCTGAGCTTCAACAAGACCCTGCAAGATGCGCAATCCCTGGTCGGCAAGTATCAGGTGGCACAGGAAAGCGCAACCCCGATCATCAGCCGGGTGTCTGACATCTCTTCTTTTGCAACCTATTACGGAAAAGATGCAGCAACCATCAGCAAACTGAGCAACTTTGATCTGGCGATCACCCAGCCCGGGCTTTCAAAAGAGCAGCTTGATGCCCTGCATGAAAACGGCACCCGCGTGGTGGCCTACCTGAGCATCGGGGAACTTGATCCCGGAAGCGCATGGGCCGGCGAAGTGAAAGACAGCTGGGTGCTGGGCACCAATGCCAACTGGGGCTCCAAGTTCGTGAACGCCAGCGAAGTCGGATGGCAGGACATCATGGTCCGTGAAACTGGAAAACTGATTGCCCAGGGTTACGACGGGGTTTTCCTGGACACCCTTGACACCGCAGATGTTTATCCTCAGGCCGCTCCTGGACTGGTGGCCACCGTTGAGAAGCTGCGCAAAACCTACCCTGATGCTGTGATCGTGCAGAACAGAGGCTTCTCCCTCCTCAAACAGACCGCCGAACTGGTGGATGCCGTGATGTTCGAAGGGTTCTCCAGCGCCTGGGATTTCAACAAGAAGGAATATCACGCTGTGCAGGGCGATCCCAACTTTGTGGCCTCTTACGCCAAGCGGGGCCTGGTTGTGCTGGCCCAGGATTACGCCAACCCAGACGATACCGCCACCATCACCAACGATTACGTGCGTGCCAGAGAGTACGGCTTCATTCCCTACGTTGCCAACCTGATGCTGGACCAGCTCTACATCCCTGAATTGTGATGATTGAAGGTAAGAGACAGGAGGAGCCATGCTGATTCAGCCAACCCGCAAACCCAAAGAGAAACTCAGCAACCTGAGGCAGCAGGAAGCCCTGCTCGCCTACCTGCTGATTCTGCCTTCCACCATCGGGATTCTGGTGTTCGCCGTGTTTCCGATCCTGGCCTCCATGGGGATCTCCATGACCAGCTGGGGAGGACTCACCCAGCCCAGCCTGGAAAACTTCAGGAGCCAGTTCAACGGCATTGAGAATTACCAGACGGCGCTCAGCGATGACCGGGTGGTGCGCTCCATTCAGCACACCCTCACTTACGTGCTCCTCTCTGTCCCCATCGGCATTGCCGTGTCCCTGGCAATTGCCACTTTGATCCACAACCTGAAAGCAGGCTGGCTTCGGACCTTCTTCCGCACCACCTATTACCTCCCCATGGTCACCATTGGTGTTGCTGTCGCCCTCCTCTGGCAACTGCTGCTCAACCCGCAGGGCCTGATCAATCTGATGCTCAGCTGGTTTGGCATCAAAGGCCCTGCATGGCTGGCCTCGCCTGAATGGGTGCTTCCCGCCATTGCCCTCTTCTCGGTTTGGCAGGGCTCGGGAACCAGTGTGATCCTGTTCCTGACGGCGCTCAGCAACGTTCGAAAGGAGCTTTACGAAGCGGCACAACTGGACGGGGCCACCGGATGGAATGCTTTTTTGAAGATCACCCTCCCCATGATCAGCCCGACCATCTTTCTGGTGATGGTGCTCTCCCTGATCTCCAGCATCCAGGTGTTCGATGCCGTGCTGGTGATGACCAACGGGGGACCTGGAGACTCCAGCACCACCATCGCCGTGTACATCTACAAGACCGCCTTCCAGTACTTCAAGTACGGCTACTCTGCAGCCCTCGCCTGGATTCTGGCCATCTTCCTGATCGTGCTGACCCTGATTCAATGGCGCGTGCAGAGACAGTGGGTGAATTATGACCAACAGTAAACCCCAGAACCTGCCTGTCACCCACGAAAAGGCCCGCAAAACCGTGAAAGCCCCCTTAAACCAGTACCTGATTGTGTTCGTGCTGTCTCTCGGCGCATTGATGATCTTCCTGCCCTTTCTGTGGATGATCTTCACCAGTTTCAAGACCCCCACCGAAGCTTACGCCTGGCCTCCGGTCTGGCTCCCGAAGGAATGGAACCTCAAAAACTTCCAGCAGCTCTTTGACACCATTCCCTTTTTGAAGATGTTCGTGAACAGCGTCTGGACTTCTGTGGCCATCGCCTCCCTGAACATCCTGACTGCAGCCCCTGCAGCCTATGCTTTTGCAAGATTGCGTTTCCCCGGAAACGACCTTTTCTTCAGCTCCCACCTGCTGTCCATGATCGTGCCCTGGCAGGTCACCCTGATTCCGACCTTCTTGATGGTCAAACAGTTTGGCTGGTACGACTCTTACGCCGCCCTGATCATCCCCAGCATCTCCAACGCTTTCACGGTGTTTCTCTTGTTTCAGTTCTTCAGAAACCTGCCCAAAAGCCTCGAAGAAAGCATTCTGGTCGATGGGGGCACCTGGTTCACCGCCCTGTGGCACATCGGGATTCCCGCTTCCAGAGGCGCAATTGCTGCCGCGTGGCTCTTCGCCTTCCTGGGCAACTGGCAGAACTTCCTGTGGCCCCTGATCGTGCTGCAGTCCCAGGACAAGATGGTGCTTCCCGTGGGACTCCTCAGCCTGCAGAACCAGTTCTCGGTCAATGTGCCGGTCCTGATGGCCGGAGCCACCCTGGCAAGCCTGCCCACCATCATCGCTTACCTGTTCGTTCAGAGATACCTCACCGATTCCGCGATCACCAGCGGAATCAAGGGATAACCCCAGATCTGGCACTGAAAGCCTGATCTCTTCCCCCTGGCCAAGATTTCCATTCGCTTCCCTCAGGCAAAACTGAGCAAAGCTCAGTTTTCCCGAAAGTGCACAAGGAGTACCCATATGAAAAAAGCTTTTGGTCTGACCCTTTCCCTGCTGGCCCTCGGCATTGCTTCCGCCCAGAAAGTGACCATCGACTACGCCACCTGGGACGCCACCCGCCAGAAAACCGACGAGGCCCTGATTGCCGCCTTCGAGAAGGCCAACCCCACCATCGACGTGAAATACAACCTGGTGCCCTGGGGCGTGTACTGGCAGAAAGCCGCAGCCATGACCGCAGGTGGAAGCACCTTCGACGTGATGTGGATGAACCTGGACAACTTCCCCTTCTACCAGTCCCAGGGTGCCCTCGCTCCCCTTTCTGTTCCTGAAAAATCCCTCTCTGCAATCAACAAGAACATGCTCGATCCCTACCGTGTGGGAGGCAAGCTTTACGGGGTGCCCCTCGGACCCCAGGCCGTGACGGTTTTCGTGAACCGTGCCCTGTTTAAAGAGCGTGGCGTGGCCATTCCCACCAAAGAGTGGACCTGGGACCAGATGCTGGACGCCGCCAAGAAACTCACCTTTGAGAAAGACGGCAAGAAGATCTGGGGCATCAACGCCCAGGACCTGCAAATCGACCTCGAATACGGCATGAGCTTTTATTACTCCAACGGGGGCAAAGGGGTGATCCGCAAGTCCGGCAAGACCTTCAAGGCCAACCTGGATCGCACCTTCAGTGACACCGCCCAGAAACTCAGCGACCTGATCTACAAGCACAAGGTCAGCGCAGGACCCGCCGATGTGGGCCAGCAGGGCTACCAGCAGTTCCTCGCCGGTCAGGTGGGCATCTTCGTGGAAGGCTCCTGGATGGTGCCCGTGTGGTCCCAGAACCCCGATCTGGACTGGGCTTATGCTCCTTTCCCCAGCCTCCAGAAAGGCAAGGCCGCCCGTCCGGTCTTCAGTGCCCACGCCCTGGTGGTTCCTGCCGGAAGCAAGAACAAGGAAGCCGCCAACAAACTGATCGAATGGCTGAACACCAGCACCCAGGCCCAGCGCATGATCGCCCAGAAGGGACTCCTCCCCACCCTGGCCGACGAGTACAGAACCCAGTACCTGCAGGCCCTCCCTGGCCGCAACGCTGGTGTGGTGTTTGACCAGTTGAAAAACTCGGTGATCATCAACAGCGATGTGAGGAACCTCTCGAACCTGCCTGAAGTCCTGACCGCCCTGAACACCAGCATGAACCTGGTGTGGACCGGCAATGCCAAAGTGGCAGACGCCGTGAAGAATGCCACCAAGGACATGCAGAACCTGCTCAATCAGGGGAAAGTGATCGGGAGCAACTGATGAACTTCGTTCTCGGACTGGACGGGGGTGGCAGCAAAACCGCTGCCCTCCTGCTCAGCGAGTCAGGCACCACCCTGGGGCCTTTTTACACCACGGGCGTGAATCCCTTCGACAACCCGAAGTGGCAGGACACCCTGATCAGCTTCCTGAATTCCCTGCCCCAGGTGAACCTCACCGCAGCCTGCTTTGGACTCCCTGGATACGGAGAAGTGGATGCTTACTCCCGAATGCAGGACCAGACCATCGAGAACTGGGTCTCCAACATCCGGTATGACGTGGTGAACGATGTGCAGGTGGCTTTTGAAGGGGCTTTCTGCGGGTCCGCAGGGGTCCTGATGCTCGCCGGAACAGGCTCGATGGCCTGGGGCAGCGACGGCACACAGCACATCCGGGTCGGAGGCTGGGGTGAAAAGCTTGGAGATGAAGGCAGTGGCTACTGGATTGGAGAGCAGGCCCTCTCTCTGCTGACCCACACCCTGGACGGAAGGCTGCAGGACGATGTTTTTAAATCCAGCCTGCTGGAACACCTCAGCATTCACAGTGTAGACCCATCCAGAGACCTGCTCTCCTGGTATTACACGCTGGACCACCCCAGATCCCAGATCGCTGCGCTCTCACAGCTGGTGGACCGCATGGCCCGCGCAGGGAACAGAACTGCACTGGACATTCTTTCTGGGTCCAGTCAGCATCTGGCCCACCACATCGAAGCGGCCTGGAAGAAACTGGGCCTGCAGAATCAGCCCCTGACCTGGAGCTACGCCGGGTCCCTGTTCAAAAGCCAGCTGGTGCTGGATGGGGTCAAAGACCGCTTACCAGACAGCCAGCTTCAGGAACCCCTGCTTCGTCCCCTCTCAGGAGCTGTCTGGCACGCAGCAAAACTTGCAGGCTGGGACAGACCGCTGGACCGCGTAAAGGATGCCATGTCCGCCGTGGGGTATCAGGGATAATTCCCTCCCCAACCCCCGTACCCTCTCCCCTTCACCCACTGAGAGTTCCTCTCTCATCGTTTCACTCTCAGAAAGGAAGTCCCAATGAACGTCACCGAACAGAGCATTTTTGAACAGTTTTCCTTCTGGAAATCCGCGCTTCAACTCGAGCTTCCCCGTCTTGATCCCGAAAAACTGACCATTGTCGTTGGATGCGGCACCTCGTTTTATCTGGCCCAGACCGTCAGCGCCCTCCTCAACCGTCACGGGTTCCGTTCCCAGCCGGTTGCAGGCAGCGAGTGGACCCACCATGCCAGCAGTTACACCCCTGAGCAGGTGCAGGTGATTGCCCTTTCCAGAAGCGGAGAATCCACGGAGACCATCGAGGCTGTGGAGTACAGCAAACAGCAGGGATATCTGGTCATCGGGATCACCTGTGAGAAGGGCAGCACCCTGGAGCGCAACAGCGACCTGCCGATCTACGCCGAGACCCACGCCCGTGAAGGCATCGTGATGACCTCCTCTGCAAGCCTGATGCTGCTGGTCAGCATGCGTTTGATGGGGATTGAGATCTCCGAGATTGATGTGGACCGTGCTGAAGAGTTCCTGCACCGCTCTGCCTCTGAAATTGACAGTCTGCTGGTGGGACGCTCACACTTCGTCTACCTGGGCGGAGGCCACCTGTACGGCATGGCCAACGAGGGTGCCCTGAAACTGCAGGAGATGAGCCTCAGTTACACCCAGGCCTACCACCCCATGGAGTACCGTCACGGCCCCATCACCCTGGTGGACGAAAGAACCCTGGCTGTGCTGCTGTACAACGATGAAACCCATGCCCTGGAAGCCAGGCTGACCGGAGACCTGCAGAGCAAAGGAGCCCGTGTGCTCGGTGTTGGTGGTCCTGGAGACGTGTCTCTGCCCTACCCCACCGAAAACAACGAACTGGCAGCTTTGCTGGCCCTGCCCGTGCTGCAACTGATCGGTGAGCGTCTGGCCCAGCTGAAAAATCTGGACACCACAAAACCCCGTCACCTGACCAAAGTGGTGGTGCTGTCATGACCGCAGCCCTGAGACTGAAACCCAAAAACCGTGCAGCAGCACTGCTGGCCCACGCCCGCGAGCACCGTTACGCCATTGGTGCATTCAATGCCGTGAACCTGGAAACTGCAGAGGCCATCGTGCAGGCTGCGGAACTGGAAAATGCTCCGGTGATCCTGCAGGTTTCAGAAAACGCTGCAAGATACGCTGGCCTGGAACACCTGACTGCCGTGTGCCAGAGCCTCAGGGAACATGCTTCTATTCCGGTGATCCTGCACTTCGATCATGCAGAAACCCTGGAGAGTGCTCTGACCGCTGTGGCCCTGGGTTACGACATGGTGATGCTGGAAGGGGGCGACCTCGATCTGGACGGCAACGCCAAACGTCTGAAACTGCTCTCCAAGACCGCCCATGCCCTCGGTGTGGCTGTGGAAGGAGAATTCGAGGTCACCCAGAAAGGGGAACGGGAAGCCACCCACCTGTCTGCCAGTGCCCTGGAGGACTTCATGAAGGTCTCGGGTGTGGATGCCGTCGCCGTGGACATCGGCACCAGCCACAAACAGACCGAAAAAACCGCGATGCTTAACATCCCCCACCTGCGGGATCTGGCCCACCAGACCGCCGCCCCACTGGTGCTGCACGGATCAAGCGGAGCCACCCCCGAAGACCTGCGCATTGCCATCCATGAGGGCATTTCCAAGGTGAATGTCGCCACCGAACTGATGCTGGAATTCACCCGTGGGGTGCGAGAACAGCTTTCAGACCCCAAACTGTACGATGCCCGCAAGTACCTGGGTTACGCCCGTGAAGTGATGACCCAGCGGGTGCGCACCCTGATCCAGAACTTCGGGAGCAGTGGGCAGGTCCTATGATCATCGCCCTGACGCCCAACTCCTGCATTGACCGGGTGCTGCACCTGGACCGCAAGGTCACCCCGAACAACCTGCACCGTGTGAATCACAGTGTGGAATACGCGGGAGGCAAAGGGGTGAATCTGGCCCGTGTGGTGCGTGCCCTGGGTGGAGAGGTGCTGCTGGCAGGGTTTCTGGGAGGATTCAATGGCCTGAAGTTCCGCCATCTGATGCAGCAGGAAGGTCTGGAGGGTGTGTTTCTGGAGCTTCCTGGAGAGACCCGCGAGTGCCAGATTCTGCTGGATGGCAGTGATCACCCCACCGAGATCAACGAAAAAGGCCTGACCGTGAACCATCAGGACTGGCAAACCCTGATGGAGAAATTGCCTGAAGGGAAACTGGCCATCTGTGGGAGCCTCCCTCCGGGGGACACCCTGGGCCACTTTCAGGACCTGCTGCAGAGACTCCCTGCAAAACCCGTGGTGGACACCAGTGGTCCAGCCCTCACCAGCGCCATCTCTCAGGGGGTGCTGCTGTGCAAGCCCAACGAGCATGAACTGGCAGGCATTGTGGGCAGCAAACTGAACAGCATGGAAGAGGCTTTTGAAGCTGCCTCTCAGCTGTACCAGACCCACAGAACCCCGATTCTGTTGACACTCGGTGCCCAGGGGGCAGCTCTGGTGAATGAAAAAGTGCATCATGTGCGTTCTCCGTCCATCATGGTCAAAAACCCCATCGGGGCCGGAGACAGCCTGCTGGGTGCCTACCTGTGGGCCACAGATCAGGGTTACGCCCCTGAAGAAGCGCTGCGCTGGGGTGTGGCGGCAGGGGCAGAGTGTGCCCGCAAAGGGGGACCTGCTTTCGTGACCCGAGAAGGGGTCACCGAGCTGTACCAGCAGACCCGGTCTTTGCAACCCTCCTGATTTTTGCCTTTCGACAACATGAGACACACGGAGGCCCGAGGTGTCCGGACCATCCGAGAGATTGGCAGGCAGACACCCTGTTCAGAGAGGAAGAACCATGACCAAGATCGTCATTCTGGGCGCGGGAAGCGCAGTGTTTGCACAACAGATGGTCACCGATGTGCTGTGCATTGAGGGGCTGGAGACAGGTGAATTTGCCCTGGTCGACATCGACCCCATCCGTCTGGAGCTGGCCCATCAGCTGGCAGAACTGGCCGTGCAGAAATCTGGAAAGAACTTCCGGGTGACCGCGACCACCAACCGCTTGCAGGCCCTTCCAGGCACAGATTTCGTGATCTCCTGCATTGAGGTTTCCGGTCTAGAGAACGTGCAGTACGACTACGACATCCCCCTCAAATATGGGGTGGACCAGTGCATTGGGGACACCATCGGGCCAGGAGGCCTCTTCAAATTCCTGAGAACCGCCCCAAGCTGGCTCTCCATCCTCAGGGACATCGAGCGCATCTGCCCGAAAGCCGTGGTGATGAACTACACCAACCCCATGAGCGCCCTGGTTTTATTGGCCACCCGTGCCACCAGTCTGCAGGTGATTGGCCTGTGCCACAGCGTGCAGGGCACCGCACAGCAGATCGCGGAATACATCGGGGTGCCGTACCAGAAACTCAGGTACCAGTGCGCAGGCATCAACCACCTGAGCTGGTTCACCAAACTGGAAGTGGACGGGCAGGACGTGTACCCCGAACTCATCCGGGTTGCAAAGCAGAAAGACATTTACGAAAGAGACCCTGTGCGTTTTGAGATGCTGCTGCACCTGGGGGCATTTACCACCGAATCCAGCGGACATGTCTCTGAGTACACCCCGTATTTCCGCAAGCGACCAGACCTGATCCAGAAGCACACCCGCGCAGGCTACCGGGGCGAAAGTGGCTACTACGCCCACAACTGGCCCACCTGGAGGTCCGACCATGACCGCCATGCCAGGGAAACCATCGCCAGAGGGGTTGAGGCCATGGAACTGGAACGCAGCCACGAATTTGGTTCCCAGATTGTGGAGGCACTGACCTTCAATCGCCCTCAGGTGATTCACGGCAACGTGAGAAACACGGGCCTGATCGACAACCTGTCTCAGGATGGCTGTGTGGAAGTGGCGTGCCTACTGGATCACAACGGAATCCAGCCCACCCACTTCGGATGCCTCCCAGAGCACCTTGCCGCCCTGGATCGACAGCACATGACCTTCCATGATCTGGCTGTCACCTCCATTCTGGAGCAGGACCGTGAAGCTGCAGTCCACGCGCTGATGCTCGACCCTCTCACCGCCGCAGTTTGCTCTTTGCAGGAAGCCCGCAGCCTGTTTGATGAACTGGCAGAAGCTCAGAAGGCCTATCTGCCCAGATACATGGCGAGTGGTGCAAGGGCTGCAATCGGGGACTAAACCGAGAGCCCAGAGCCGAGAGCCGGGCGTAAGGTATTCTGGACTTCAACAGTTGTCAAACCCTTTCAGGGACCATCCCGTTTTGAAGCTTGCAGTGCACTTCTTCAAGGCTCTGCTCTCCCCCATCCACTCCCCCAACCCCCAGAGGTACTTTCCATGACCGAACCCATTCAGGCACTTCTTCTAGGCGCAGGCAGCCGGGGGTATGATGTGTTTGCCCGCTGGGCTTTACAACATCCCGACCAGCTGAAGTTTGTCGCGGTGGCCGATCCTGATCCTGCCAAACGGCAAAGGATGATGGAGGAGCATGGCATTCCTGCAAGTCAGGCTTTTGCAAACTGGCAGGATGCTTTAAATGCAAACCTTCCCATTCAGGCCGTTGTGAATGCGCTCCCAGATCACCTCCACGAGGAAAGCGCCACAAAAGTGATGCAGAAGGGTTACCACCAGCTTCTGGAGAAACCCATCACCAACAATCTGTCTGGTGCAGTGCGCATTGCCGAGGCCGCAGAGGCTTCTGGCAAAGTGTTGATGCTTGCTTACGTGCTGCGTTACACCCCGTTTTTCTCAACCATTCATGATGTGGTGCAGTCCGGTCAACTGGGCGAGGTCGTGCACTTCGAGTGGTCTGAGAACGTGTCGGCCATTCACTACTCACACTCTTTTGTGCGTGGGAACTGGTCCAACACGGCCAAATCCAGCCCGATGATTCTGGCGAAGTGCTCGCACGATCTGGATCAGCTGGCCTGGATTCTTCCAAAACGCATCAAGCAGCTGTCCAGTTTTGGCTCCCTGCTCCATTACCGGGAAGAAAACAAACCTGCTGGAGCCCCAAAACGCTGTCTGGACGGATGCCCTGTGGCTGAAACATGCTCTTTCCATGCGGCAAAGATCTACTTGACCGATTATGTGAGCTGGCCTGTGAATGTCATCAGCACCGACATGAGTCTGGAAGGTCGCATTCAGGCCTTGCAGGAAGGTCCTTATGGCGTCTGTGTGTACCAGTCCGACAATGACGTGGTGGACAATCAGGTGGTGATGTTCGAACTCGTTGGTGGAGGTTCAGGCACCCTGGCCATGCACGGTCACTCTGGCGAGGAAGGCCGTTACGTGCGCATTGATGGCACGAAAGCCACCCTCACAGCAGCCTTCACCGACCGCAAGCAGGAGATCTGGCTGGAACCCCACACCTTCGAGACCTCTTACCTCACCGGAGGCCACCAGATTCCCATTCAGGCCCCGAGTGGCACGGCAGGGATGGGTCACGGTGGAGGGGATGATGGGGTGTGTCAGGCCTTCGTTCAGTCGGTCCGAAATGGCACCATAGAACCCACCAGTCAGTACCTCGAAAGCCAGTATCTGGCCTTCGCCATCGAGGAAGCCCGACACCAGAACACAAAAGTGGACATGGAAGACTTCCGTGGACGGGCTTCAGTGGGGGCACTGGTTTAGGTCCCCCTGCACCTCGCTTCGCCTGGTGGTCCCCCCTTAACAAAGGGGGGTTGTTGGTTGTTTCAGATGCAAACCATCCCAGACGGCTTACAATCCCCCTTCGTCAAGGGGGACAGCTTCGAGCCATAGCGAGAAGCAGGGGAACTTCAGCCTCAGTGCTCTAAGGCCAATGCTCAGGGAGCCTCAATCACATAAGCCTGCAATTCAGCCATTTTGCCGTCCCTGAAGCGCCAGACATCACAGGCCCTGTAGTGTGTGGCCTTTCCCTGTTCGTCGGTCAAAGTGATCTCGCCGATGGCTGTCAGAAAGTCACCCTCTGCGATCATGTGATGGATGCTGAAGGTGGGGATCACCCTGTAGGCGGTTTCCATGTACTCGCGCACAGCTTCTTTGCCTCTGAGGGTCCTGTCGCCCACGAAGTTCCACTCGGTGTCTTCGGTGCAGAACTTCAAAAAGCCTTCAAAATCTCCTCTGGTGATGGCCTGATTGGCCTCTTCCAGAACCATTTTCATCTTCTGGGTCTGTGACATTGAGAACGCTCCTGAAATGAATTGGGGTCACACCACTGCACTTGCCCTGTCTGGCTGTTGCCACCGATCTGAACAACCGAAGACGCCCAGCAAGCCACTGCCGTTCAGGTTGTGTCACGCAACACCCCTGAACCGCGTTATTACATATAGACATTTTATGTACTTTTTGTCAATATGTCTTTATGCCACCCTCCCTCACAGACAGCGAAGCAGCAGCCCGGCGCTCCAGAATCTTGAATGCCGCACGCTGGTGCTTTCTGAACTTCGGTTTTGCAAAAACATCCTTTGAAGACATTGCCAGACAGTCAGGGCTGTCCAGAACCCTGCTTTATCGAACCTTCAGGGACAAGGAGGACATCTATAAGGCCGTCTTTGTGGACCTGATGGTTTCCCGTCATCCTGCAGCCAGAGAGGCCGCACAGGGACCAGGCAGTCCCCTTAAACGCCTGCTCATCGTGTGCCGTTTGATGGTGCTGGAGCCCTGGTCCGAGATGTTCGGCACCCCCATGGGACATGAATTCATTGAGACCTGTGAGCGGATGGATGCCGAAACCGGAAAGCTTTACCGCGAGGCCATGCACGAATGCGTCCTCTACATCCTGGAGGATGCCCTGAGCACCGAGGTCTTCTTGCTTGCAGTCGATGGTCTGCTTGCAGATCGGCCCAGCACGGCTGTGCTTGAGTCTCGAATTCAGCTTCTCGCAACCCGGTTTGCTGCCTTTCCTTCACTGCTGGGGTCTTTCGAAGAGGCACCATAAGCCTTGTACAGAGGGCATGAAGTTCACGAAAAGTGCTGCTCTGACCTCCATCAATTGACAGGCAAGGTGAGCTCACCTTCTCCAGCAGAACCACCTTCTGACCAGAGGTGGTTCTACTCATATGCGTTCACTCTTGCCGTCATATTCGATCAAAAAAAATCACCAATATGATTGACTATGACGATAAAGGATGCTACTCTCAATGCAGTTCCCATTACACCTGCATTCTCTCCTGCGTTTTCCTGCCCATCAGAACTGCATCAACGACCACGCCTGCCCGGACAGGGACAGGCATCTGGAGGTATTGTCTCGTGAAGTCCATCAAAACCCTGACCCTCATCATCAGCCTTGGCCTGCTTGCCGCCTGTGGATCTGCACCCCGGGTTTCCTCTGACCCTGCTTTCTCTGACACGGCACAGGTGGAGGTTCAAAAGCAGGTGAACAAAGCCCCTTCGCGCCTGAGGGACAGTCAGGGAAACCTGAAAGTGCTGAACTACGCCACTTTTTATGCCACCCCGACCACTGCAGACCTGGATGAACTGCAAAAAAGAGACATCTCTTTCGTGCAGCCCAATGCGGTCAGCAATGAACAGATCCAGGCCCTGCAAACCATCGGTTATGCCATCTCCTACCTCTCCATCGGTGAGATTGGCATTTACAACACCTACTACGTGAATGGTGTGCCCAAACTGGGCTGGGAACTGCTCGGGTGGAGCAATGGAGACCCCAACAACCACACCATCACCGGAACGCCCGTGATTCCCCAGTCCTGGGTGGTGGGCATGAACAAGAATTTTCAGGCTCCGATGCTGGACCTCACCAACGCAGACGCAAGGGCCTTTCTGGTACAGCAGGCCCAGGCCCTGTGGGCAAGACAGTTTGATGGCCTCTTTCTGGACACTGCAGACGATGCTGAATTCTTCGGGGCAGGCACGCCAGGAACCGTTTTCGAGAACGAGAACCTGATCCTGTATGCAAACCGCCCCACTTACGCCCAGATGCGGGCAGGCTACATTGCGACCATCAAAGCCCTCAGGGCTGCATATGCATCAGGGATTCTGGTGCAAAACGGCGGATTTGATCTGGTGCTGGACAGTGAGAACAGTGGAGATGGCACTGAGGGTTACATCGACGCAGTGATGCACGAAGTCGCCACCACCCGTTACCTGCCCCCAACCACCTCCGAGGCGCACCCCACCCTGAATGGGGCCAACTACCTGAGCTGGACCTCTTATTACGCCCAGACCCCTGAGCCCCAGCGCACTGCCGACCAGAACTACCGCATCAACCGGGACCAGCATGCAGATGCCTACCTTGCCCGTGGAGGGGTGGTATTCGCCCAGGATTTCGCCACCCCGGACCGCACCGATCTCTCCTGCCTGTCTTATGAGGTTTCCCGTTCCCATGGATGGATTCCTGCCTATTCCGATGCCCACTTCCAGAAGCTTTACACCTTCCCGGACAGCACCGCACAGATCCGCAGTTACACCGGATGTGCAAATTACACATATACCGTTGCCTCTGATTTCTCTGTGACCTTCCAGCCCAGAACCGTCAGCGCCAGACCCGGAACCAGCACCAGCACCACCCTGAACGTGGGAGCGGTCAACGGCTACACCAGTCCGGTAAAACTGCGCTTTGGCAAACTTCCAGCGGGTGTGACCGGCAGTTTCAGCAGCACCCAGGTGACCCCTGGCCCCACGACCCAGGTCAGCTTGACCCTCAACATTGCATCCACCACTGCCCTGAAAACCTACATCGTTCCTGTGATTGCCACCAGCGCTGGAGAGAGCATGCGCTACGATCTTCGCCTGAACGTGGTGAATGTCAATGGCGAAACCGTGTGGATTGCCAACGCTGGAAATGGCACCGTTGCAGCCTACGACACGCAGGGAAACCTGACGGGCACCAGCACAGAGAACCGAAAAGCCAGCGGCATCTCCCAGCCTTACGACATCGCGGTGGCTGCAGATGGCACCCAGTTCGTGGTGGAAAACGTGGGCAACCCCGCTGCACCTCAGCCTGCAGGTCGAATCCTCAAGTACGCCCCCTTCAGCCTCAGTGAACCTCTGCAGACCCTGACCGGGCTGAACTATCCCACCAGTGCCGCACTGGACAGCTCGAACAACCTGTGGGTGGTCAGCAGCGCGCTGGACTGGACAGGCACCGTGCGCGGAACCCCCAGAATCAACCGCTTTGCACCGAATGCCACCACTCCCACCTCGGGCTTTGATTTCCCGGCCAGCAGCTATGGTTATCCTTTCCGTGCGGCCATCGACAGTCAGAACCGCCTGTGGGTCACCACCAGTTATGGCCTGATCACCATGTACACCAGCCCTCTGACCGCCACAAGCAACCAGGCTCCCGATCTGGTCTGGAGTGTGACTGGACTGAACCCCAAAGGCCTGACCTTTGATGCTCAGGGCAACCTGTACGTGGTGGGGAACGAAGGCACCAGCAGCAAGGCCGTCCGACTGGACACCACCAATCTCACCCTGAGCCAATTCTCTGCAAACGCAGACTCCAGAATTCTGGCCACCTACACCAGCAACCTCTACAGCCCCTTTGATGTGGATGTGGACGCCCTCGGAAACCTCTGGGTGGTCAATTCCACAGGCTCAACCACCACCTCAGGCAGCGTGGTGCGCTTCCCCGCCGTTTCTGGCACACCCTCCACCACCCCCAACCTCATCCTGAACCAGTCCACCCAGTACACCGTGGGCATTGCAGTGTCCAACCCCCTGTAAGAGGGCACAATGGTCCAGAGGATGACATGCTCCTCTGGGCTTTTCTCGTGAAATGTCGTTGTGCCGTGCCGAGGGCCAAGGGCCTATGGATCTACCCCAAAAGAACTGTACGTTTCTCAAGTGTCCTGACCGTTCCATTCGCGTTGCTCAGCAAAAAGCACTGCAGTGCTTTTTGCGAACATCAATAGAGCAAAAACACACAGGCGGGTGTTCTTTCGATCGCAGAAGAAGATGCAGCTTACGATGAAGAGGTCGTTCAGGATTTCTGGCAACAGGGCGAGGCACGCCTCGCCCCTACAAATGCCTTCTGCTTTCTGCCTTCACCTTTGCTTTTTGCCTTCGGCTTTAAACCCCAGGTCTCGGCCTGAAAAGGAGTCCATATGAGAAAAATTCCCACCCTGATTTTCACCCTTGCCCTTGTTGCCTGCTCCCAGACCCACTCCCAGACGTCCGAAACTTCTGCAAAACAGGCTGTTCCGAACATCTTTGCATCCCCACAGGTGCCCAGATCCTGGGATTACCGCATCGCAAAAGTCCTCACATCTTCCGCCTCTCAGGTGGTCAGTCAGGACGCCTGGAATGCCACTTCAGTCAGTGTCACCAGCCTGCACAACCTGGGAAAACCTGTGCTGTGTTACTTCAGTGCAGGCACATGGGAATATGACAACTTCAGCCGCCTCAACATCAACAAGGTGCTCACCAATGGGTCAGGCAATGTGTCGGAAGCTCAGGCGGTTTCCACAGCCATTCAAAATGGCAAAACCAGTTACACCTTTGGTGGCCAGACCCGACAGCTGACCGGAGACCAGATCACCTTCAGGAACCTCGCAGGCAGTCAGCTTCCCGGCTGGGATGAGTATGTTTACAGGATTGGTGGATTCACAGCGTCCAGCAGCACCGCTGAGCATGTCCTCTTGCGCCGCATCATGAACGAACACATGCAGCGCATGAAAACCCTGGGGTGTGATGCCATCGAGCCAGACAACATTGATGCATATGCCAACGTTTCTGGGATTTCTGCCACCGACCAGTACAACTACAACGTGTGGCTGGCCAGCACTGCGCACAATCTGGGCCTGAAAATCCTGCTGAAAAACGACCTTGGGCAGATTTCCGATGGTGCAGAGGATGTGCCCGCAGGGAAGCCTGGCCTGGCCCGAATTTACGATGGAATCATCAATGAGGAGTGCTTCAAATACCAGGAATGCGGCGAAATGAAGCCCTTCAAGGACCTGAACAAGCCGATTTTTGTTCGAGAATATCTGGTCCAGAGCTGCAGCACCTTCAAAAGTGGAAAATACAGCAGCACCGATTCCCGAAGCCGCCAGCAGGTGGCAAGCGCTTTGCATCTGAATGTCTCGGGTTCCCAGTACGACAATGGAGGTTCTCCAGATGCCAATGCCAACCCCACAACATGTGGTTTTGGCACCTGGTAAAGAAAGCCTCTCTGTGCAGTTCCTGCTGGTTCTGAATCTTGTTTTTCAATGACGCTCTGGAGATACTCAGAGCGTCTTTTCAAATGCGGCATCTCAAATGCGGCATCTTCTACCGGACCTACAAATCCAATTTCATGGCCAACATGACCACAAAAGTGAAGTATCTGGAATTGTTCGAGTTGCACAATCATGATGGGGCAGCCACCTTTGCCACCAATGGGATCAGTTATTTGAAGAAAAAAGGCTACAGCATCTTAGATGCGAAACAACAGGACAACAGCACCATCACCCTTTTCACCAATGGATCAGATGTCATCATGCTTCAGGCCTTCACGGTGATGAACCAGTTGTTCATCGCTTTTGCAGGCAGCATGATGAAGTGAAGAATTCAACCTGGACAGCCTTGCTGATCACGACACTTCCAGTCCAAAAACCCCTTCTGGAGTGAAGTAAATCACACTGGCTCTGGAAATGGTTTCTCCATTGTCCTTGCGGTAAAACTTTCCCTGTTTGAAAGGGTTGTAGCTGATCTGGATGGTCCCTTCAGGCATGGTCTGGTCCTCGATGGGCTCTCCCACCACAAAGGCATGGACTTCTTTCTGGCGGGTGCGCAGAATGCGCTGCCTGGTGGTTTCATTGACCTCGAAGGTGCAGTTTTGCAGCGTAAGGTTGGTGGCATATCCGACCACCTTTTTGCCCTCTCGCAGGCTGTACTGTTTTTTGTGCAGGTTGCGGGCGACCCGGATCATGCTGGTTCCTGTCCTTTACCCCCAGCGTATCAGGGTGAGCAGGAATGTGGCAGTGGGGATGATTGCTGTTGCTGGTCTGTCCATTGGAGAAAGGCTCCTGCATTCACAGGAGCCTTCCGGATGGGTTTGAATGGGTTCAGTGTCCGGGAACGCCGCCAGCCCAGGACTGGTAACTGGCAAGGGCCTGACTTCCATACAGGGCGGCGAGGAAAAGCACGGGCAGAATTTTCTTTTTCATGTGAGACCTCCTGATCTGGTCCTGGTGGACCTGCATTCAAGGTAGTTGCTTTGAATGTTCATTGCGGTCCCCAGATGAACATAGAGAAATCCTGGTGACCTGGAAAACAATTGAAGTGTAGGATTTTTTGCAATTTTCTTCAGGTTCCTGGTAAAGTTTTCTGTTCACAAGCCATGATTGATTTTCTCTGGCAGTTCGCAGAAAACATCACTTCTATTTCATGATGCTCCTGTTGCACCATTCACCCTGACATTAAGACTTCTGTCAGACCTTTTCCACTAATCTGAGTCAACAAAAAGATGTTGTGGTCAAGACATCTTTCTCCTCATTCCTCCTGACCCACCCAGGCCCACGGGTGGGTTCATTTTGGGTCAGAAGAATCCACAACTCGGAGCATCGGTTCTGGCCGCTTTGTAGCCAGGAGCCTGTGGAGTCATGACTTCCAGACGGGTGCCATCCGGGTCCCTGAAGAATATCGCTGCAGAAGCCCCCCCTTCTGCATGGGCCACTGGACCGTCATACACGAATTCTGCTCCTGCTGCTTTTGCACGCTGTTCCACGTCCAGCAGTTCCTGTTCAGATCCCACGGTTAAAGCCAGATGGTGGAGTCCTGCATGCTGGGGGTTGAATCCCTGATCGCTTTGCTGCCACAGGGTGATCATCACACCCTGGTCGTTGATCAGGAAAGCGTACTTCTGGTTTCCTTCGTCGTGGATGCGGGTGGGGTTCAGGTTGAACACCTGCTGGTAGAAAGACACGGCTCTGTTCAGTTCGGTCACGCTCAGTCCAATGTGTGCAAATTTCATGGGTGTTCTCCTTCTGATCTGGGAATGTGTGGGCTGTAACCCAGAAACCTCTGATGGTATGGAAAGGCATGCTGCGTCAAATCTGCAGCCTCCAGGTGAACCTCCACCGTTCGGGACAGGTCCTCGCCAATCAGCACTTCTGCTTTTCCCAGAAGCCTCAGGACATGTCCATCTGCAAAGTCCACAAACAGCAGGCCAACCTTTGGGTTGAGGTGCAGGTTCCCGAGGGTGTTGTACATGCGGTTCCCGGAGAAATCCGGGAAGCTCAGGGTCTGGGCGTCTTGCACTTTGATGACCCCTGGATGTCCACCCCTGTGGGAGGCGTCTGCTCCGTATCCTCTTGCCCCTGATGCCACAAAAAAGGTGTCTGCCTGCTCAATGATCCTCAGGGTCGTGGGGTCCAGGGCTGTCAGGTGCAGGGTCTGTGGTTCAGGGCGGGTCCGGGGCTCAAAAGTGCGGGCCTGGATGTACTTCGGGCAGTTGGAATACACCTGGTGGGCCTCGATGGTCAGTCCTGCCTCCAGTGAGGTGACGGTCCCGTTCAGACGCATCCTTCTGCGGGTGTGGGGTTGCAGGGTGAGCGTCCCGATTTCCTGTCCCAGCTGAAATCCACGGTCCTGCCCTATTCCTGAGATGTGCAGGGTGGAGGGTCCTGTGGCCTGAAGAAAACCAGGATGGCCCAGCAAAAGGTCAGGCCATGGGATCTGGTCTTCTTGCAGGGTCGCGGTGACCACAAAGAACTGTTCACGCAGAAACTGAATCGCTGCTGGAGGGATGACCGGGGTGATCATCTGTCCGACTTTTGCAGCCACAGCAAGTTCTCCCATGCGGCCCTGGAGGTGCTTTTCACCTGGATGGTAGCCTGTTTCCATGTTCACCTTTCAACCAGTCAAATTGATTTAGCTGGTTAAGGTCAGGATAGCGGTCTACCTTTAACCTGTCAAGAGGATTTACGTGGTTATATTTTGTACGATTCCCACACCTTGAACTTGACATTCCAGGGAAATGCCCATAGGATTAACCTTCAAGAATAGTTTAGGAGGTTAAATGAACACCCTGATCCAGCGCACCCTGCCACCACTGCTGGCCTTTTCCGGAGCCTTTCTGGTCATCTTTTCTCTGGCTCTCATCACCCGTTTCAGCCACCTGTCTGTGCTCTTTGCACCTCTGGGAGCCAGTGCCGTTCTGCTCTTTGCGGTGCATGAGAGTCCACTGGCCCAACCCAGAGCCATCATTGGAGGACATCTGGTCAGTGCCCTGGTCGGCTTTGGTCTGCTGCACCTGATGGGGAACACGCCACTGGCCCAGGGGACGGCCGTGGGTCTTTCCATTGCCCTGATGATGCTCACCCGTACGCTGCACCCACCTGCTGGAGCCACCCCACTGGTGATCCTGCAAACGGCACCACCTGTGGAGTTTCTGCTGTCTCCCCTGCTCCCAGGAACGGTGTTGCTGGTGCTCCTTGGTGTGCTGTACCACCGCTTTGCTGCCAGACGCAGCTATCCAAAATTCTGGTGGTGATGCATTCGCCACAATCTAACCGGCTAAATCGTTTACCATGTGACCATGACCTTGCTGCGCCCTGTCACTTCCGAACCCCTCTCACTGGATCTGGTGAACTGTGAATTCATGTCCAGTGGGGTCCGGCAGGACCAACTTGCAGATCTGGAAGGCACCCTTTCCTGGCTTGCAGACCATGGTCTGAAGGTCGCCGAACAGGACCTTCAGGCGGTGCGCAGCAACCTGATCGCCACACGCTCTGCCCTCCGAACCCTGCTCAGAGACCCTGAAAATCCGGTCGCCTATCTGGCCCTCAGTCAGGTGCTCGCCCGTGGACACCTCCGCACAGCCCTTGATCCCACTGGCGTCTCGGAACAGGTGGTGGTGGATGCCGCCTGGAAACCCGCATGGCTTGCCGCACAGAATTACACCGAACTCCTGCGAGAAAGTCCAGAGCGCATCAAGGCCTGCTCGAACCACCAGTGCATCCTGCATTTCTTTGACACCAGCAAAAACAATTCCCGCAGGTGGTGCAGCATGGCCACCTGTGGCAACCGGGCCAAGGCCACCCGTTTTGTGCAGAAACAACGCAGATCAGGAGAACCCCATGGCTGACCTGACCCCTGAAACCTACGCTGCGCACATCCAGCACCACACGACTCTGGTGCTGTTCCACAAAGAGTGGTCCGCAGAAAGCAGGCAAATGCACAACCTGCTGGAGTCCCTGGGCCTCTCCTTTCATGTCCTGAGCGTCGAGCGACACCTGGATTTCTGTGATGGCCTGGGCGTTTACAGTGCACCCCAGTTGTTCTTCTACCATTTGGGTGAACTGCGCTTCAGGCTCAGGGGTCTGCACCCTGCTCCCCTGCTGCTTCAGCGCCTGGAGGCCATTTCCTCAGGAGGGCTTCAGGCTGAAAGCTGAACAGGCCCAGGTGTCTAAACGAATTTCCGTTTTGCCCTTGACCTCGCTTGAATTCCCTCTGCGGGTCCACTATCTTGAAACGGCGTCTTGCTTCATGGAGGTGGCCCGATGTCCCGTCCTCGATTTCGTCCTTCATTGCTGGCTTTTGCAGGTGCATTTCTGGGCATTCTGTCCCTGAGCCTCATCACCAACCTGACCCATTTCACCGTTCTTTTTGCCCCTCTCGCTGCCAGTGCAGTGATCCTCTTTGCATTGCACGAAAGCCCACTGGCCCAGCCCAGGGCCATCATTGGTGGGCACCTGCTGGCCGCACTGGTGGGTTTTGGCGTGCTGCACCTGCTGGGAGACACACCGGTTTCTCAGGGGACGGCGGTGGGTCTGTCCATTGCACTGATGATGCTGACCCGCACCCTTCATCCACCTGCGGGGGCCACATCCCTGGTGATTGTGCAGGCGGCACCCCACATGGGATTCCTGCTCTCTTCGTTGCTTCCGGGAACAGCACTGCTGGTCATGGTGGGCATGATCTACCACCGTTTTGGGGCGAGACAACACTACCCGAAATCCCTGTGGTGAAAGCCGACCACAAAAAGAGGGCCGCACTCGAAGCCAGTGCGGCCCTCAGATCCCCGGGGTCAGGTCATCTGGTGGGTTTCCTGTTTCATCTCTTTCAGGACTTCTGAAGCGAGCTCTTCCACCTGGTCTTCTCCCAGGCGCTCTTTGAACTTGCGGTAAAACAGACCGAACAGGTGGGTGACCTCATCGAGGGTTTCTTCCACCCCGAATTCTCCACGGTCCATGATGTTTTCCTGCAGGCGGTAACGGATCAGGTTTTTGAATTCCTGCACATTCTGATTGTCGGTTGCAGATGTCATTTGAGCCTCCTACCGACCTCAGGGTAAAGAGCGACATCCCCTCAGACAGCAAGGTTTCATGCAGAGCAGGGGCCCTGCATGAACCGCGTTCAGGAATTCTGGACCGATGGTGTGTCTTCACCCACAAGTCTGGCCCACTTCTGACTGTTGAAGTTGCGGATCTGGTTCCAGACCGGGTCAATCTCGGTGGCAAGCACCACCACCAGATCTCCGGGCTGGGCAATGCGCAGTGCGGTGGCCACGGCTTCCGTTTCCGGGGTGATGTGGTGGATGCAAGCCCCCTTCATGCCTGCCTCCCGCGCCCCCTGTTCCAGCAGTTTCTGGGCCTCTCCTGCTTTTCTGCCCCGCAGATCGTCATCCTTGAGGATCAGTTCGTCGAACATCTCGCCTGCCAGACGGCCCATCTTCAGGATGTCCTGGTCGCGCCTGTCTCCAGAGGCACTCAGCACCCCGATGATGCGGTTGTGGTTCTTCTTGAGGCCAGTGATCAGGTTTTTCAGGTGGGTGAGGCCTGCCGGGTTGTGGGCGTAGTCCATCATCACCGTGAAAGGATGGCCGTGATAGAAGTTCAGGCGACCAGGGCTCTGTTCATAGCTGGTCTGGAAGGTGGAGAGGGCATTGCGGATGGTCTCGGTGGACACACCCGCAGCCGTTGCCATGCCCACTGCAGCCAGGGCGTTTTCGATGTTCATGCGGGCCAGACCTTCCATGGTGGCCGGAATTTCGTGAACAGGCATCACCGGGGTGATGTGCTGCCCTCTGTGAATCACAATCCACTCTGCACCATTCTGGGCCTGACTGGCGGTTTCCAGGCCAGGCTGGAGGTGAGGCTCACAGATGATGGCCGTGCCACCCGACTGCAGGTGCTCCTGCACGGCTTCATTTTCCGGGTTCATGGTGAAGAAGATCTTCTTGCCTCCGGCTTTTTCCTTCATTCCCAGCACCAGCGGATCATCGGCATTCAGGATGCTGTGACCGTGTTTTGAAACCACTTCCACCACCAGCGATTTGACCCAGGCGAGGTCTTCAATGGTGTCAATGCCTTTGAGGCCCAGATGGTCTTCCTGCACGTTCAGCACAGCGCCGATGTCACACTCTTCAAAGGCCAGACCTTCCCTGAGGATGCCCCCACGGGCGGTTTCCAGAACGGCAAAGTCCACAGTGGGGTCCATCAGCACAGCACGGGCACTTTTGGGTCCAGTGGTGTCCCCGGAAACCACGAGGTTGCCATCCACATAGATTCCGGTGGTGGTGGTGAGGCCCACGGTGTACCCGGCATACTTGAGGATGCGGGAGAACATGCGGGAGGTGGTGGTTTTGCCGTTCGTTCCGGTGATGGCTGCGACGGGCATGCGGCAGGGAACCCCACTCGGGAACAGCATGTCCAGCACAGGTGCCGCAATGTTGCGGGGTTTGCCTTCGCTGGGCTCCAGGTGCATGCGGAATCCTGGCCCGGCATTCACCTCCACAATGCCCCCTCCGGTCTGCAGGATGGAATGGCGGATGTCGGGCACCACCAGATCGATGCCAGCAATGTCCAGCCCCAGGGTGCGTGCAGCGCATTCGCAGATGCGTTTGTTGTCGGGGTGCACGTCGTCGGTCACATCGATGGCCGTGCCTCCGGTGGACATGTTGGCGGTTTCCCGCAGGAAGACCATCTCCCCTTTTTTCGGCACGGAGTCCACGGTATAGCCCAGGCGTTCGAGCAGGGCGGTCACATGGTTGTCCACGGTGATTCTGGTCATCACCTTCTCGTGGCCCTCGCCCCGTCTGGGGTCCCGGTTCACGTGCTTGATCAGCTGTTTGATGGTGTCCCGCCCATTGCCGACCACATGGGCGGGCACCCGTTCTGCAGCTGCGATCAGCTTGCCATCAATGATCAGGACCCGGTAGTCTTTTCCCCTGAACTGCTGTTCCACCACCACATGGCGGGAGTGCTGGAAAGCCTCCTTGAAACCCCAGCGCACCTTTTCAGGCGTGTCCAGTCCCAGGTTGACCCCTCTGCCGTGGTTGCCATCAAGGGGCTTGGTGACCACGGGATATCCCATGTCCTCGGCAACTTCCACTGCCTCATCGTCGGTGTAAACAACCTTGCCTTCGGGCACAGGAAGGTTCACCTGCTGCAGGAGTTGACGGGTCAGGTCCTTGTCTCCGGCGGCTTCCACCGCCAGATTGGAGGTTCTGGAGGTGACGCTGGACCGGATGCGCTGCTGGTACTTGCCGTACCCGAGCTGCACCAGACTGAAATCATCCAGACGGATGGTCGGGATGCCTCTGCGTCTTGCTTCTTCCACCAGAGAACGGGTGGTGGGGCCCAGGGCATAGCGGGCGGCCACATCACACAGCACCTCAAGCTCTGCCTCGAAATTCACCGAGGATTTGGGATTGAAAGGCAGGCGTTCCTGCTCAGGGATCAGAAGTTCAATGTCCTGCACACCCTGGAGGTGTCTGGGCAGCAGGGAGTTGACCGTTCTGAGGGCGAGGTATCCGGCAAGCAGGCCCACCCGCTCATCCCGGTAGCTGTACATGATGTTGTAAACACCGACAGGTTCACCGTAACTGCGGGTTTTGCCGTAGGTCACAGGTGTCCCTGCCAGATTCTGCAGTTCCAGAGCGACATGCTCCACAATGTGCCCCATCCAGGTGCCTTCCCTGAGCCTGCGCACAAAACCACCGCGTTCACCATAACTGCAGGTGTGTTCCTCCAGGGTGGGAACCAGTTGCAGAAGCTGGTCCGTGAAGTTGGGGATGGCATTGCTGGGAAATTCCTCCAGGGTCCCGAGGTCGATTTTGATGCGGATCATGGGCTCATAACCGTGGATGTTGGGTCCCCGGTAAATGCGTTTTTCCAGCACCTTCATGGGTCTGGGGTTGCTTTTTTTGCTGGATTTGCTGGATGAAGACGTCATGGGAGTCCTTTCACAGAGGTGGGAAAAGAGATGTTCGGTGCGTCTTCCAAACATCTGCAAAACTTTGGGGAATCGGATGCCAATTCAGGGAGCAGGAGCCATGTTGGGGTGAGACCCTGGGGGTCCTGCAGGGGTCCAGATGAATGGTCCGTTCAAACACGCTCCTTTCATGGTTGCTCTGGCAAAACCTTACAAATCTGACGAAAGACAGGGTTGCCCAGCACAGACCTGCAGGCCCCTCTGGTTTTTTCCCTACTGTACGCCCGGCCACTGAATTGGGGCTGTACCATTTCGAAAGATGGACAAGGTCAGAATAGTCTCAGGCAGTGACAGAAATGTGATAGGCACCTGTAGCAGCACTGTAAGCTGGCACCAGAAACTTGAACCTTCATTAATGGTTTTCTTCCACCATTGCAGAGATAGCGTGAAAGGCCACAGTTATTGATGTTCGCAAAAAGCTTGAGAGTGCTTTTTGCTGAGCAACGCGAATGGAACGGTCAGGACACCTGAGAAACCTACAGTTCCTTTGGCGCAGATCAATAGGGCCATTACGGGCAAATTACGGAAAAACAGAGTTTACCACTCACATTTATTAAATATCAGGACAAATGTCCTAATGACATGTCCTGTTTAAAAAGGGACAGGCGACCCTACAACAAATGAACTCAACATTATTAAATGGACACATGGATGCTCTCCTGCTTTCACGCTGGCAATTCGGGATCACCACGCTCTACCACTTCCTGTTTGTCCCGCTCACCCTTGGCCTCTCTTTCATGGTCGCAATTTTTCACACCATTTATTACCGCACCGACAATTCCCAGTACAAAGACCTCGCAAAATTCTTTGGGAAACTCTTCGTGATCAATTTCGCCCTCGGTGTCGCCACCGGGATCGTTCAGGAATTCCAGTTCGGCATGAACTGGAGCGAGTACTCCCGCTTCGTGGGAGACATCTTCGGGGTGCCTCTGGCCATTGAGGCCCTGATGGCCTTCTTTCTGGAATCCACCTTCCTGGGCCTGTGGCTATTCGGGTGGGGCAGGCTCCCGAAATGGGTGCACCTGGCCAGCATCTGGCTTGTCGCCCTCGGCTCAACCCTCTCTGCGATCTGGATTCTGGTCGCCAATGCCTGGATGCAGATGCCCGTGGGCTACACCCTTACGGACGGCAAACCCATGCTCAGTGACATCTTCGCCGTGATCATGAGCGAACAGGTGCAAAGCCAGGTGCCCCACACCCTGGTGGGCGGGTACATCACCGGAGGCCTTTTTGTGCTGGGCATCAGTGCCTACCACATGCTGAAAAAGAACCGTCCAGAGTTCTTCCAGAAGTCCTTCCAGATCGCCCTGATCTTCACTGCGGTCTTTTCCCTGATGGCCGCCACCACCGGCCACAAACAGGCCCAGCACGTGGCGGAAAACCAGCCCATGAAGCTTGCCGCCATGGAGGCCCTGTGGAAAACCGAACAGCCAGCCAGTTTCTCCCTTTTTGCCATCATCGACCAGGCAAAAGGGGAATCCCTGCGTGAAATCAAACTTCCGCTGCTGCTGAGTGTGCTGGCCCACAACAACACCACAGGAGAAGTCAAAGGCATTGAAGAACTCCAGAAGACGCTGGAAGCGAAATATGGCCCTGGAAACTACATTCCTCCGGTGACCGTGCTGTACTGGGCCTTCCGCATCATGGTGGGTCTGGGCATGGCTTTCATTCTGCTGAGCCTGTGGGGCCTGTGGTCCTGGTGGAGGGGAAATCTGCAGAACAACCGCCTGCTCCTCACCCTCAGTCTGGTGATGCTTTTCATGCCTTATGTGGCCAACAGTGCAGGATGGATTGTCACGGAGATGGGCAGACAGCCCTGGGTGGTGTATGGCCTGCTGAAAACCGTGGAGGCCGTTTCCCCGACCATCAGCAGCACCTACGTGTGGATCAGCATGATTGGCTTCACGGTGATCTATGGTGTCCTTGCCGTGGTGGATGTGGTGATGCTCAGGCGTTACGCCCTCGCCTTCCCTGCTGAAGCAGAGAACGACGACAGACCCCAGAATTCCGGCAGTGGTACAGGCCGACTGGTGGAGGTGAAATGATGGATCTGCAATCTCTGTGGTTCATCCTGATCGCAGTGCTGTTCATCGGGTATTTCTTTTTAGAAGGTTTTGATTTCGGGGTGGGGATGCTGCTCCCCATCCTGGGCAGAAACGACACTGAAAAACGGGTGATCCTGAACAGCATTGGCCCCTTCTGGGATGCCAATGAAGTCTGGATCATCACGGCGGCTGGAGCGATGTTTGCAGCCTTCCCGGACTGGTACGCCACCCTCTTCAGCGGTTTTTACCTGCCCATGTTCCTGATTCTGGTCGGACTCATCGTGCGGATTGCCGGGATCGAGTTCCGGGGCAAGGTGCACAGTCCGGCCAAACGCGACCTGTGTGACCTGATGATCTTCCTGGGGTCGTTCCTGCCTGCCTTCATGTGGGGCCTGATCATCACCAACATTGTGCGGGGTCTGCCCATTGACGCCAGCAAGAACATGGTGGGAGGTCTGGATGTGATTTTCCATCCCTACGCCCTGCTCGGGGGTCTGGTTGCTGTGGTGGTCTTCATCCTGCACGGAGCCCTGTTCCTGTCCCTGAGAACCACCGATCCCCTCAGGCTCCGCGCCCACAAGGCCGCCGAAAGGTTCTGGCTGCCCGCAGGCCTCCTGCTGGCCGTTTTTGCGTGGCTCGGACGTTCCCAGACCCACCTGTTCGATGGCATGGGCCTCGTTCCCGGAACCCTGCCCTTGCTTGCCATTCTGTGTTTCCTTTTCATTCCCATTGCCCTGCGGATCAAAAACGACGCTCTGGCGTTCATTTCGGGCAGTGCCATGATTCTCTTTGCAACGGTCGTGGCCTTTGAAGGTCTGTATCCCAACGTCATGCCAAGCACCCTGGGAGAGGCCCTGAGCCTGACCATCCGCAACGCTTCGAGCAGCGATTACACCCTCAAGGTGATGACGGTGGTGGCCCTCACCTTGCTGCCTTTCGTGCTTGGGTACCAGATTTACACCTACTGGGTGTTCCGCAAACGGGTCACCCCACAAACCCTGGACGGAGGGTACTGAACGGTGAAACCCTTTCTCACCCGGGCAGGAACCCACCAGATTGCTGTCACCAGCGCACTGTTCGCGGTGCTGACGACTGCGCTCACCCTGGTGATGTGGTTCTGCGCTGCCCGGGTGCTGAATGCGGTTCTGCTGGAGCTTCGCCAGGACTGGACCCTGCTCCTGTGGATCGGGGTGTGCTGGGCTCTGCGTGGGACTTTGCAGGTGCTGAGGGATCGGGTGGTCTTCCAGCAGGCCCAGCGCATCAAAACCGACTGGAGACAGCAGCTTTTTCAGTCCCAGATGCAACAGAATACCGAGCACCATGAACAGCAGGTGCTGGGCAGAACCCTCAGTGTGCTGGATGAAGGCATCGAGCAGGTGAGCAAATTCCATGAGCGGTTCCTGCCTGTTGCTGCCAGCAGTCCGGTTCTGGCAGGTCTGGTTCTGGTGGTGATGTTCACCCAGGACTGGGTTTCTGCCCTGCTGGTGATGGTGACCGGTCCCCTGATCATCCTGTTCATGGTGCTGATCGGCTACGCTGCGCAGGCCTATCAGGAGGAACAATTCAGCAGTCTGGGCCTGCTGAGCACCCACTTTGTGCGGACCATGCGCAACCTGCCCATCATCCGGGCTTATGGCTGGCAGCACAAGGCACTTTCAGAGTTGAAATCTGCCAACTCCAGCCTGCGGGTGAAAACCATGCAGGTGCTCAGGGTGGCTTTTCTTTCTGGCTTTGTGCTGGAGCTCGGGGCCACCCTGAGCACCGCTCTGGTTGCTGTTGCCATTGGGGTTCGGGTGTTTGAAGGCAAGATGGAGTATTTGCCTGCGCTGTACGTGCTCCTGCTGACCCCGGAGTACTTCCTGAGCCTGCGCAACCTGGGCAGTGAGCACCATGCTTTCATGGAAGCGCGTGCTGTGCTTCCTGAAGTTCTTAGGCTGGATCAGCCCCGGAAGCAGGCACCCGAAAGAACAGAAATTTTGCAGCGGCCTCCAGAAATTCTGTTGCGAAATGTGAGCATTGCACGAGGAACCGGGATGCTGCTGCAGGGCCTGAATGTCTCCGTGCCCTCTGGTGGCCTCCTCAACATTGCAGGACCCAGTGGATCGGGAAAAACCACCCTGGTGTCTGCCCTGCTGGGCATGCGAGATGTGGCGGAGGGTGAAATTCTGCTGGCAGGGCATTCTGTGCAGTTGATTCACCCCGATGAATGGAAAGCACGGGTGGCCTACGTTTCACAGTTTCCGGTTTTTGTGTCAGGAACCATCCGGGACAACCTGCAAGCAGGACGGCCTGACGCCACAGACCCAGAAATGGTGGAAAGCCTGAAAAGAACCCACCTCTGGGAAGCCCTTCAGCATCGGGGTGGTCTGGACCTGCCCCTCAGCGAGGGGGCCCTCAACCTCTCTGCGGGAGAGCGTGCCCGTCTGGCCCTGTCCCGTGCTTTCCTGAAAGACGCCCCCCTGGTGGTGCTCGATGAACCCACCGCCCACCTGGACCCCCAAACCGAGGAACGTTTGATCCCCATCCTGAAAGACCTGATGACAGACAAAACCTCGGTCCTGATCACCCACCGCAGGGCTTTGCGGTTTCCCGGCGCAAAAGTGCTTGCCCTTTCTGGAGAAACCACCCATGCCTGAGTCCCGCTGGATGCCCCTGCTTGCTGTGCTGTGCAGTGTCCTGATGGCCCTTTTTGGGGTGGGACTGATGACCAGCAGTGGGCACCTGCTTTCCCGGGCAGCCCAGCACCCGGAAAGCATCCTGCTCCTGATGCCCATTGTGACCACTGTGCGCTTTTTTGGCCTGGGACGGGCTGCCCTGCGTTACGCGGAGCGCCTCACCTCCCACGAGGTCACCCTGCGCCGCGTGGAAACCACCCGACTGAAGGTGATGCAGGGCTTTCTTGACCGTTTCACCTACCGCCTGATGGGAGACCAGAGGCAAGACGCACTGGAGAGCATCCGCAAAGACACCGAAACCCTGCAGAACCGCTTTCTGACGGTGGACCTGCCAGCACTCACCACCTGGACTGTGACCACTTTGACCTCTGTCATTCTGTTCAAGCTGCTGCCTGCTGCAGCCCTGCTGTGGATGGCTGCCTCAATCCTGATCCTGGTGTTTGTTCCGGTGCTCACACGCAGGCCCATGATGCAGCGGACGGAGCACCTGATCCAGCTGAGGCATGCCCGCAGTGCCCGGTACCGCACCCAGCTGAAACACAGCCTTGAACTGCGTTTCCTGCACCTCCCCACCGCACAGAATGCTGCTGTGCTGGACGAGCAGATCCGCACCGTGGAAGTGCAGTTGAAGCACCTTCAGACTGCTCTGATGCTGGCCCGTGAACTGGTGCTGGCCCTTACGCTGGTTGCTGTCCTGTTCCTGCTGGTTCAGTCCGCCCTGCCTCTGGCATGGATTTCTGGGATCTGGCTGGGGGTGGTTGCCGCTTCAGAAGTGCAGGTGGCCTATTTGAACCGCATCCCAGAGCAACTGAAGGTCCAGAGCATTGCACTGCCAGACCACATGCCTGCTGCTGCATCTGAATGTCCATCTGGAGAGGTGCTGATTTTTGCCCTGCCCACAGGCCAGAAAGTGACTGTGCGCCCCGGAGACCGCATCCTGATCACTGGGCCAAGCGGCATCGGCAAGAGCACCCTCTTTGAGAAACTGCTGGGCTTTCGTGAACTTGAATCAGGTGAAGCCCTGCTGGAGGGAAGAGACCTGTGTGATGCTCCAGCGCGGGAAAACCTCTTCGCCTGGGCTCCACAGGAACCTTATCTTCTGGATGCCACTGCACAGGAAAACCTGAACGGCTGGAACGACAGACTGGTGAAGGAGATGGGCCTCACTGATCTGCAGCCCGAAACCCTGCTGGGAGAGGCTGGAAGGCACCTTTCAGGCGGTGAAATGGCACGGATGCAGGTGCTCAGGGCCTTGCTGCGCCCCTCCCCTTTCCTGCTTCTGGATGAACCCATTGCCCATCTGGATGAAGCCACAGCCAGAAAGACCATCCAGACCCTGCATCAGGAAGCCGGAGAACGTGCCGTGGTGGTGATCAGCCATGACACAGGGCCTTTTGGAAAAGACTGGAGAACAGTGAGCTGGACAGAAACCAGAGGCAGACCATCACCTGTGGCCAAATGATGGTCTGAAGGTTCAAGACCTGCCAGGGATCAGATTTTTATTTCTGTGGCAGGTGTTCGACCACCTCCACACCCTCAAGGTTGAGGGACTTCAGGTCAGGTTGTTGTCCCTTCAGGGCAGATTTCAGAAAGGCCAGAACCGCACGGTTCAGGGTCGCGGTGGTTCTCAGCGGATCGGCAGAGCCTGTGGCATAGGCTGGATGTTTTGCCAGGGGTGGAATGAGGGCATTGAGCACAGCAAGATCCGTAAAACTGTTGTGGTTTGCCCCCTTGAATTCAAGATAGGCGGCGTAACCTGGACTCTGGCTGATCCTCAACCATCTGCCAATTCGCATGTTCTCCAGCTGGGCCCTGACCGGTTCCATTTCGGGTGGGATGGCCTCAGGTTCACGGGGGGTGCTTTCAGAGACCGTGGTGAGGGTTGGCGTGTGGGAGAGGGTGTCCTGCAGAGGACCCCCGCCAAATCCCCCATCCATGTTGATGGCTGCCTGCACTTCCGAGGCGACCCTCAGGGCAGCAACCCCCCCGAAAGAGTGGCCCACCACGGCAATGCTTCTGGCATCCACATGGTTGCGCACGGCAGAAGCCACGGGCAGTTTCTGAATCAGGAATCGCAAATCCTTGATCCACACCTCCTGCACCCTTTCATACTGCTGCTGTCGGTCCAGAAATTGCTCGACAGGATCGGTGAGGGTGGGGTCAGGGTACAGGTCTGCCCCGTCCGTGCGAAAGACCACCTGATCTCCCAGCACAGCAAAGAGGGCACTGTAGGGGTGGGTCACTGCAGCGACCACGAAACCCTGACTGGCAAGCTCTTCCGCAAGGGTGGTGTTGACAAAAGGTGTTGAAGCCATCCCATGCGAGAGGATCACCAGTGGGAAACGGCCAGGAGCCATGGGGGTTCCATCCTGTGAATAACCCTGCAGCTGCGACAGCACAGCCAGAGGCAGACCGCTGCTCTGCGCCAGAGCTTCCAGGGTTTTTCCCTGCAACCAGGGTTGAGGGGATTTCAATGTTCGACTGGGGTAGTAAAACGTGACAGGCAACTGTCTGACATCTGCAGGATCATCGGTGAAGGTTTCAGGTCGGCTGGGATCGGTAAAAAGCTGGGAGCGTTTTCCCACCCCAAATGGACCTGTGGGCTGAGGAAAGTGCAGCTGCTCACTTCTGGGGGCAGGGGTCTGCTGCAAAACCCGTGCTGAAGCTTCCATCACCGGAGAGAGGGCGAACAGGGACATCAGTGAAAAAATCAGAACCCGGTTTCTCATGCCTGTGGAGTTTAGAGTACGGCAGTGACGCTGTGATGGCAGGACAGTGTCAAACGCGTGACACCATGAACCAACCCCATGGGAAAGCCCACCACAAAAACCCTTCCAGACCGGTGCTCTTCAGGGTGCTCAGACGGTCCCACATGGTGGGGCTTGGTGCTGTTCTGGGTCTGGTTTTTCTGCTGATGGCCCTGCCACCCCTGATTTCGCTGTTTCAATACAGGGACCTGAATGACCACCTTCATGAGGTCTCCAGGGATGCCCGTAAACTGGTCTCTGTGCTCGGGGCATTGCCCATGAATCAACAGATCAACATGCTGGAAGGACTGAACAGCGGTCAGGTCCAGTTGCTCGCTGCGGAAAGGTCTGGCCCCGGGGCCATCTCTTTCGGGCCATTTGATCTGGAGGTCTTCACCCTGGACGATCAGGTGACCCTCATCCAGGCAGGAGAGGTGGTGTGGAGTCAGGCTTTCGAAAAAGGCCCCATCCCTGAAACGTGGCGGTCCCTGTTGCCCCTGACCACAGAGCACTTCGTGACCGAGCAACCTGCAAGCCTTGCCCGCCACCTCAAGGAATGGAGCACCCGTGATTTGAATGCGGCCACCTGGATGGTGCCCCTGAACTCCAGGCAGGTTCTTGCGGTCACGGTCCTGCAATTGAAAGAAGAAGCCCTGTGGGGACCTCTGCTGCTGCTCTCTGTCTCCATGCTGCTGGCCTGGACCCTGTGGGTGCTGCTGCCCGCTCTGGCTGGATCGGTGCTGGTCTCCAGCTGGCTGGCAGGCCGGGATTCGAAGCGGCTGAACACCGAACTGAAGCGAATCTCCAGCAGGTTCCAGCAGACACCGGATTTCCACTCGTCTGGTGCGGTGGCGCAAGAAGGGGTTCAGGAATTGGGCCACCTGGAACTGGAACTCAACCAGATCGGACAGCAGTTTCATGAGACCCTGAAAGGTCTGCAGCAGCAGATGGGGCAGCAACAGGATTTCATGCACAGCATCTCGCATGACCTCAGAACGCCCCTCAGCCACATTCTGGCGTTCAGTGAGGATTTGCAATACCGCCTGCAGGAAAGCCCTCTGCAGAGAAAAGCCCACATCATTCACCGGGAGGCCCTGGCCCTGAACCACATGGTCAGTGATGTTTTTGATGTCCTGCGCTTTGATCAGCCTGAATTCCGCCTGCAGTTCAGGCCTGTTTTGCTCTCGGATCTGCTGGAGCATCAGGTGGAAAGGTTTCAACCCATGGCCCAGTCTAGAAACGTTCACCTCAGGTGCGTTCCAGTGCCGCACCCGGTGCAGGTGATGGCCGACCCGGAGCGTCTGGGTCAGGTGCTGGGGAACCTTCTCAGCAATGCACTGCGGCACACCCCACCCGGAGGCACCATCGAGCTTGATCTGGATTTCACCCCTGAAGACCTTCAAATCCAGGTCAGGGACACCGGGACGGGCATCGCTCCAGAACACCTGCCGCATCTGTTCCAGCGCTTTTACAGGGCAGAGGGGCCCTCTGCAGAACGGCATTCCGGTCTGGGGCTCACCATCTGCAGACAGCTTGTGGAAAAGATGGATGGGCACATCTCTGTCCGCAGTGTGCTGGGTGTGGGCAGCACGTTTACCGTGCATTTCCCCATCAAAGAAAACACCGGGTAGAGGTCTGAACAAACAAAAACCCGGACCTTGAAGGTCCGGGTGTGTCATTGAAGTCGCTTACCAGCGGCTTTGACGCTGGGGACGGCTGTTGTTGCCGCCTTCGGGTGCAGCTTTGGTCACCACAATGTTTTTGGCTTGTGGGCCTTTGCCACGTTGACCTTCTTCCACTTCGAATTCGACTTCGTCGCCTTCGTTCAGTTTGCGGAAGCCCTGGCTCTTAATAGCACTGTAATGAGCGAACACGTCGGGGTGACCGGGGTGCTCGATGAATCCAAATCCTTTTTCTGCGTTAAACCACTTGACTCGACCTACAGGCATACTTTGCTCCTCTACCTTCCAAGAAAAAGCGACGCACAACCTAAACCTTGTGCGCCCTTCGTTGTTGCGTACTTGGAAGTACAGTCATTATCACTGAAAGCCCGCTGGTGAAATGAACCATTGCTTACAAAGCAGCCTCAGAAGAAGCTCACCCACCATGATTGCAGCAGTGCGGCAGTGGCCTCCCAGTGGGGCTTGCCGCAATGAGGCACATCCTGCCCTTACAGATCCGTCATTCTGCCTACTGAAAATGGGCCGAAAAAGGGATGGGATTGGCTTGGCCCATCCGGTAGCATGAACCGAAAACTCCGATCCAGAGGTCCTCATGCATACCGATTCTGTCTTCTACAACACCCTTGAACTTGTCCGTGATGGCTACCATCTGCGCTGTCTGCTGGAAGGACAGGGCACGCCCACCTTTGTGATTGGCAGTCACATCTACTACCCCAGAACCTTTTCCAGCCACCTGCGCGAGCATTTGCATCTGGCTTTTGTGGACCATCGGGGTTACGCAGAGACCCATGACCAGCATCCACCTGAGCATCTGGAACTTTCCAGAGTTCTGGAAGACATGGAAGCGTTCAGGCAGGCCCTGGGCTGGAAAGACATGGTGCTGGTGGGACACTCTGGTCATGCCTACATGGCCCTGGAATACGCCAAAAAACACCCGGAACGCGTGAGCCATCTGGTGCTCATTGCAGCAGGTCCCAGCCAGAGCCCTGAATTTGAGCCCATCAAGGAACGGTACTTTCAGGAACACGCTTCTGAAGAACGCAAAATGCTGCAGCAAAAGGCTTTCGAAGGCATTGAGGAGGCCATTGCTGCCCATCCAGAACGCCGTTTTGTCACCTACTGTCTGGCCATGGGGCCGAGAAGCTGGATGGACCCCCATTACGACGCTGCATGGTTGTGGCAGGACCTCCCTGTGAACATGGATGTCATGGATCTCCTGTGGGGAGCTACCTTCCGGGACATCCAGACCACCAGGGGTCTGGATCGGTTTCAGAAGCCCACCCTGATCGTGATGGGCAAAGAAGATTATCTGGTGGCCCCTTATTTCACCTGGGAACCTGTGCTTCCCGAATTTGCGGATGTGACCCTGAAGGTGATGGACCACAGCGGCCACACCCCGCAACTGGAAGAACCCGAACACTTTGATGCTGTGCTGCTGGCCTGGCTGAACACCAGAAAATGAAGCGTTACTGTCCTTTCAGGGCTTCTTGCACAGCGAAGTAGGCAGGTTTGGGGTTGTAAAACCCGTCATACATGAGGGGACTGTCTCCGGGCAACCAGGTGTGGTTGTCCGCGACCCCCCAGGTCATGAACGCCGTGCAATTGCTGGCCTGAACACACACTTTGACCACGTCCCCATACAGTTTTCCCACTGCGGCATGACGCTCGGCAGGGGTGCCAGGGTACCCTGCGGAACGCACATCAAACTCGGTGATGTGCACCTCCAGTCCCAGATCCGCGAGGCGTTTCATGTTTGCAGCCACCTCTTCCATGCTCGGGGGATTCAGAACACTCAGGTGCATCTGCATGCCCACACCATCGATCGGGACCCCCTGTTCTTTGAGTTTCTTGACCAGTGCGTACACATCGTTGGATTTCTGGTTCATGCCTTCACTGGAGTAGTCGTTGTAAAAGAGTTTGGCTTCCGGGTCTGCTTCACGGGCATACCGGAAGGCCCGGGCGATGTAGTCGTCTCCCAGGGTCTTCTGCCAGAGCGTGTCTCGCATGCCCCCGGAATCTGAGATGGCCTCATTGACCACATCCCAGGCGAAGACTTTGCCCTGGTAATGGGCAGCCACCGTCTGAATGTGGTTTTTCATGATGGCTTCCAGTTCATCTTTGTTCCAGGTTCCACTGGTGATCCACTTTGGAACCTGCTGATGCCAGAGCAGGGTGTGTCCCCGCAGTTTCATGTTGTGCTTGCTGGCGTAGGTGGCCAGCAGGTCTCCTAGGGCAAAATTGAACTCGTTCTGCTGGGGCTCGGTGGCATCCATTTTCATGGCATTCTCTGCAACCAGCACATTGAAATCTTTTTCCAGGATGTCTGTGTAATCCGGGTCATCAAGCAGGTAGCGCAGGTCGATGGCCCCACCAATCAGGAGGTCGTGTTTCTGGGCAAGGTCCTTGAGGCCCTGGGCCTGGGCCATGCCCAGCAGCAGAGAAACCAGGAGAGCAGTGTGTTTCATGGCATTTCCTTTCAGAAACCAGATGCCGAGGTACATCCTGAAGCATCAGGCAAGTGCAGCCTCCAGGGAAAACGTCTGGGGCAGGAGAATTTTCAGCGATTTGAACCCAGTATGGTTGGGTCAGAAGGGGAAATCAAGCTGCAGGTCAGCCTTGCTTGTTCTGAAAAAAAGTGTCATGAAAATCGACGGTTCTCACAGTCTTTTGCCAAAAGGCACCCTGATCTGAAAACAATTTCAATACCCGGTACAAAAATCCAATGGGCATGCCCCTGGAACCTGTTGGCAGCAAGGTCTGAGAATGCCATGAGCTCCCTGTCAGAAAGCGGTAACACCCTGGCTCTTATGCTGAAGCCAATCTGAAACCCGCCGTGTTGTGGCGACCCCGAGGTGTGCCGTGCTGAAAATTCAACAAGACCGCCTGCAATTCATCAAATGGTCTGGTCTGTTCCTGATTGGCAGCCTGGGGCTTCTGTTTCCACAGGGCACAGAAAACCACTGGTGGATGCTTCCCCTGCTGGGCGTGCTGGTGGCCTTCCTGTGGACGCGCACCAGCGCCCACTGGACTGCGGCAAAAGTGGGGGTGCTCCTGTGGAGCATGGGCAAGGTGGCATTCGCACTGGATGCTGAACCCCCCGGACATGTCCTGATCCTGCTGGGATACCTGCTGTGGGCATGGAATCTGGTGCAACTCAAGGACCGCACCCGCAGCGGGATGTCCCTCACCCTGTTTTTGCCTCTGATGGCTGGCGTGCTGGCCGCCATTCTGCTGAAGCCCACTTCACTGCAGGCCGTCTATCCCTTGCTGGACCTGTTTCTGCTGGTGCTGGCCCTTCCTTCCCTGCAGGCGTTCATGGAAGGAAGAACCTCCCTGGGCCGCTCCATCTGGATCACAGGTCTGTATGCCCTGCTGGCCACCGACCTCAGCGAGGCCTTCACCAACACCCCCAACCACTTTCTGGTGTATGCCCTGATCTATACGGCCTTCGCTTACGGCATCCGTCTGGAGGAAGCCAGACAGTCTGAGAGCCTGACCCCCATCACCGCATCTGCGTTTGTGTTGCTTTGCACGGCACAACTGGTCTCACATTCCCTGCTGCCCCATGAGGTGGGCCTGCTGCACTTCTATCTGGCTTTTATGGGAATTTTTGGGCTGCTGCTTGCCCTCAGGAACCACCAGAAGCTGACCCAGAAGCAGTTCCAGACCTTCAACACGGCCCTGCTCACCATGCTGGACACCCGCGAATCCTCCTACCGTGAGCTGCGCATGGATGAACTGGCTGTGAACCTTTTTGAAAACCTGCGGCACATCCTCCCAGAGTTGAAAGGGCTTCAGCTGGAGGGCACAGACACCGTGCTGATGGGAAACCCCACCCCTCTGCTCCGTGAGGAGAAGGTGTACATGGAAGGCCGGCCCAGCACCCACGTCACCTTCTACTTCAGCGAGATGCCTGCCCAGAAACACGCCCTGGAAGCCACCATCAATGCCGCCAAATACGTGATCCAGTATGCAGCCAGACAGCATGCCATGCAGGCCCAGCTCTTCGTGGACCCCCTCACGGGCGTGTCCAACCAGCGGGCACTTCCTGGCATCACCCAGCGCTTTGAAGGTCTTTCCAGCAGACAGGGCTCTCCTGTGACCCTTTGCCTGCTGGACCTCGACCATTTCAAAAAAATCAACGATCAGCATGGTCATGAAGTGGGAGACAAAGCCCTCAAACTCACCGCCACCCTGATCCGCAAACAGCTCAGGGGTGAAGATGACATGGTGCGCTGGGGCAGCGATGAATTCATGATCTTTCTGTACAACTGCACCCCGGAACAGGCGGCAGGAACCCTGACCCGCATCCGGCAGAAGTTGAAGCTTTTCAGCCAGGACCGCCTGGGCTTCACGGTCAGTTTCTCGGTGGGCATCGCAGGAGGGGTGGTGTCTCTGCCCGGAGACCTGGGCAAGTGGATGCTGAGTGCAGATTTGCACCTGCTGGACGCAAAGGTGCGGGGCAGAAACCAGACGATTTCTGGCGGGTGACCCCGCCAGAAATGCTTGAGAACATCATCAGCCAGATTTCGTGTTTCAGTTGTGAGGGTTGTGAGGCTTGTGCTGATCCGTGCGCAGATGCTCTTGACTGAGGTGTTGCACCATTGGGCGCTCATGGATCTCGGGAGGATTGGTGATTCGGTGAAGCAGGTAGATGCCGACCAGAACGATCAGCATGATCAGGGAGAGTATGATCCAATCCATGCCTTTACCGTAGCACGGTGGGGGTTGTCTTCAGGTTGTCTTCAGCTCAGATGGTGTCATTCAAACCCAAAGACAGCTGGAGACCATCCAGATCCAGGGTTTCAACTGGTCTTCTGTGCTCATCTGGCAGGAGGCCTTGCTGTGGAGGCCCGCTGAATCAGTTCCACCGGAAGCATCATGCGTTGCCCGGGAAGGATGTCTCCGTCGGTCATCGAAATGATCAGGTTGATGGCGGTCTCTCCAAGCGTGTAGAGCGGCTGTCTGATGGTGGTGAGCTGGGGATGCACCCATCCAGCCATTGGGATGTCATCGAAGCCCACCACCGAAAGGTCATCGGGGATGCGCAGGCCTCTGCGTCCTGCAGACTCCATCACCCCAAAAGCCATGGCGTCGCTGAGGGCAAAGATGGCCGTGGGAGGATCAGCGAGGCTCAAGAGCTGTTCTGCTGCCCTGAATCCACTGGGCTGGCTGTAATCTCCCTGCACAATCAGGCTGTCATCGGCAGGAATGCCATTTTCCTGCAACACCTCTTTGTACCCTGCCAGACGCTCCAGATGGGCGCGGGAGTAGGTCCCACCAATGAACCCGATTCTGCGGTGTCCCAGATCAATCAGGTGCTGGGTGGCGAGCCTGCCTCCGGTGTGGTTGTCCACATCAATGGAAGGCAGGGGCGTCTCAATCAGACCGTGGTCCAGGGTGATGACCGGAATGTGGGTGTCCTGCAAGAGCGAAAGGTAGGTTTGCTCTGCCCTGGGAAGCAGCACCAGAATGCCATCTGCAAGTCCAGAAGCCAGGGACTGGATGCGTCTGAACTCACGCTCCTCGTCGTCACTGGTGGTGCAGACCAGGAGGTCCCAGTGCTGCTGGTCTGCGGCGTCTCCTGCACCACGCAGGATCTCTCCAATGTATAGGGTGTAATTGGAGTTGAGCTTCGGCACCACCAGACCAATGGTGCGGGTGCGCCCGGAAGCCAGATTACGCGCAGAGCGGTTGGCGATGTATCCGGTCTCCTGGATCACCTCCATGATGCGCTTGCGGGTCTCCTCGGCAACCCCTTTTTTGCCATTGATCACATTGGAAACGGTCATTTTCGATACGCCAGCGATGCGGGCAATTTCACTCAGTGTCATTCCAGGTTTGGTCATGTGGGTCCTCTGCAGATGGGGCGATTCTGACGTTGGGGATGGGGGTCCCTCAATTGTAATCGAGGTGTAATTTTAGCGATACAGCATCATTTGTTACTTTACCTGTCTAAAGTGAGGAAAAGGTGTAATTCCATCATCGGGCAGTCAAGGCCTGTGGCGGGCTCAAAACACCAGGTGCCTTTGCTCTTGATACAGACTTCATTTCCGATGTCCAGTGCTTTCCTGTAACACGTTACATTGGCAGTGTCCTGCTTTTCAATGAAAAACCCGAGACCTGCAGGTCTCGGGCTGAGCACTAGAGGAGTTTAGTTGATTTTTTCGAGGCGGAAATCATCGAAGAATAGATCATAACTGCCTGCCCCGGTGGCACCCAGAATCTGCAAAATGGCCTTGTTGTTGGTCTGGGGGCCAGTGAACTCATAGGAGTAGGTTTTGGTGTCGGCAGTGATGTCCACCTGCTGGTTCAGATAGCGACCGTAAGGGGCACCATCATCTCCAATCACCACTTCAACCTTGCGGGCATCAGAAGCATGAGCCTTAAAGGTCAGGCGGTACTTCTGGTCTTTCACGATGGGTACGTTCTTCTGGTTGAGCTGGATGTACCAGAATTCTGCAGAATTCACATTGCTGACCGCCAGTTTCACTTCACCATTGACCACGCTTGTTGTGACGTTGTTTTTCTCCTGATAGAAAGACCAGTAATCGGTTTTGTCCACTCCGGGAATGCCATCTACAGTGGGAGCCTCTTCAGAGAAACCACCGTTGTAGATCAGGTTGCCGTCTGCAGTTGGGGGCCGCATGTCAACATTCACATCACCGACTTCTTTGACCACCACATTGTCAATCCAGACGGTGTTCTTGCCTCCTGCACCCAGGTTGAACTCCAGGCGCGCTTCAGCATCGGTGAGCTGGTTCATGTCAAAGGTGAAGGTTTTGCGCTGCTTGGTCTTGCCAATCCCAATGGTCTGTTCACCAGAGTAGGCAGCCCAGCCACGGCTCTGACCGCCACCGACTTTGACCATGATGTTGCGGTCTGCACTGGACCACACATCAAAGCTGACTTCATACTTCTTGAGGTTCTTGATGGTGATGCCGTCCTGACGGATCTGCACCCCGTAGTTGGGCCCAGCGTCATTGGTGATGTCCACCTTCAGACTGTTGCCGTTGGCGGCATCATTGGACATGGTGTAGGTGGCCCCTTCGGTGAAGTTGGTCCAGAAGTAAGATTTGGCCACATCCGGGAGGGTTGAGGTGTCTTCTTTGACACAGGGGTCGTTGTCTGCCCAGTCAAAAGAATTGTTGTAGATCAGGTTGCCGTCATCGAGGGGTGGACGCTGGGGACGGGGGGTCCAGGGGTACATCATGTCGGGACGGGCACCTGGATCACGGTTTTCATCCTGCAGGCCCCAGACCTTGACGTAATCGATTTCCATCTGGGCTTTGGTTGGGGTGGTGGCATCGGGGTTCCCGTCAAAGTTTCCACCGACAGCCAGGTTGAGAAGCAAATAGAAGGGTTTGTCAAACGGAGCGGGCCAGGCTGCAAGGTCCTCGTTTTTGCTGGGAGGATTGGCCTTGGAGCTCCACCACTGGGTTTTGGTGGCGGTCAAGACACCATCGACGTACCATTTCATTTCATTGGAACGCCACTCCAGGGTGTAGGTGTGCCAGTCTGCAATGGTCTGCCCTTCAGGGAACAGGAATTCCTTGCCGGAAGAGGTGTTGTTGGGCCACATACCGCCGTAATGGATGGTGTGGGCCACCTTGCCGGGTTTGCTGCCCCAGGCCTCCATGATGTCGATTTCTCCGTTGGCTGCCCAGGTGCCGTAAGGATTGCCAGGCTGGTCCTCGGGGAGCATCCAGATGGCAGGCCACAATCCACGGCCTGTGGGCAACTTGGCCCGGATCTCAAATTTTCCGTAAGTGCGGCTGAATTTTCCTGCAGTGCGGATGCGTCCAGAGGTCCAGCCAAACGTCTGCTCGACCCCATTTGCCAGACCTTTGTAATCTTCCTTGATGGCGGTGATCACCAGTTTGCCATCCTTGAGCGACACGTTTTGTGGGCGGTCCGTGTAGTATTCCAGTTCGTTGTTTCCCCATCCAGCAACGTAAGGGGACTCTCCTCCACCAAAACCGTTGCCAATCTGGTATCCCCATTTGGTGGTGTCCAGAGCAGTTCCATTGAACTCGTCTTTCCACACGGTTCCGTCAGGTGTTGGGGTGTTGGGGTTACAGGCCATGAGGGACAGGGTGATCCCGAGTCCAAGAACTGCTCGATACTGTACTTTCACTTCATCCTCCCATGAAGCAGGAATGCAGACACGCTGGTCTGTTTTCCTGACCGCAGCACGACTTTACCGGTAAAATTCTCAGGCCAGCTTTTTATCACCGAAGAGAGAATCGCCAATGGCATTTGCCTTTAGCGGTAAAGTTGTTTTGGCTATGGGCACATGGTAAACACAACTGACAGCGTTTTCAATCCCCCCGATTTGCATCCCTGGCCTTTACAAAAAGCTTCACCAATGCAGGCAAATTCAAAAACCAGAAAATCCCGTTGCAGGGCAAGAATTGTCCGTTTACCGGTAAAATATGACCAGGAAATGTGACAGGCGTTTTCATCATATGTAACGGTACATGCCTGCTCTGGAAACCTTTCACCCTAAAAAACAATCAAAACAATCAATCACTAAGAGATTTCCCTTACACCAGACCCTGAGACTGGACCATCCCGCATTTGGCCTAGAGAAACCTGAGCAGCAGAATGTCAGAATCTGGCCATATGACGTCCATCATCCTGCACCCTGCAACCTCTTATTCTCTGGCCACCCTCAATGACATCTTTGTGGGGTCCTTTCAGGGTTACTTTGTTCCCATTCCCAATGACCTGAGGATGTTCGCCTACCGCCTGAGGTCAGAACACATCGACCTGACCGAAAGTCTGGTGGCAGAAGTGGATGGACAACACGCTGGGATCTCTCTGACAGCACGCAGGCTGGGAAAAACCCGGCTTGCTGGTCTTGGCGTTTATCCTGAATACCGCAAACTTGGCATTGGGCAAAAGCTCACCTCAGCCTTCATGCAACCGGCCCTGGAACGCCAGGACGAAGTTTTGCTGGAGTGCTTCCAGGCCAACATCGGAGCCCTGCAGCTCTACCAGAAGAATGGCTTTGAAATCAGACGCAACCTCCTGGGATACTCAGGTCAGGTGGCAGCGGGTGCAGATCCAGGACTCCAGAAAATCTCGCTCTTGGAAGCTGTTGCCTTTGTCCGGGAGCATGCGGCTCCTGATCTTCCCTGGCAGATCTCAGCCGACACACTGATCAGCCTGCTTCCCACCGCACAGGCCTACCGACTGGACAACAGTGTGGCCATCCTTTCTCAGGCAGGAGAACACCTGTATGTCCGCTCTCTGGTCACAGCTCCTGAAGACCGCAACCAGGGTCAGGCCACCAGACTCCTGAAAGCCATTGCTGCTGCCACAGGCATCTCCAGTTTTCAGGCCATTCCTGTCTTCCCAGAAGACCTGATCCGTCCACTGGCTGAGAAACTGGGCTGGCAGAGAAGTGACCTCTGCCAGTATGAGCTGGTGTACCGTTCCTGAATTCCAGCGTGCCGGTTTACTGGCTCTGGCCTGAAGTGCTCTGCACCGCAGCGGGCTGCACGGCCCCTTCTGGATTGGTGCGTTTGCGGCTGCGCAAGACCTTCCACAGGGCCAGAGCCCAGGCCATTCCTGCAGCCCAGCCAGAAACCACATCGGTTGGATAGTGCACGCCCAGATAGATGCGACTGATGCCCACCGAAAGGGCAAAGAGCACCCCGACAATGAGCATGGAACTGCGATAACGGGTGTGCCACAAAAGCGCGATCAGCGAGGCAGCCAGAGCAGCAGAATACATGGAGTGCCCACTGGGGAAACTGGCCGCAGGTTCATTGACCAGTTTTTCCCACAGGTTGGGTCTTTCCCGGTCAAAAATCAATTTGGTGATCACATTGAGCAAGCCCGCCCCCAGCGTTGCCAGCAGGAAGTAGATCCCGTAAGCCCGACGGTGCCGCAGGGCGAAAATGCAGATCAGCACACTGATCGGGCCAATGATTTTGATGCTGCCCACAACACCCAGGGTGATGGCAAGGGCATCCAGAAAAGGGGTGGAGTGGCTGTGAAGCCAGCGCATGAAGGGCTCTTCGAACGTGAAGGGCTCTTTGTCCAGCAGATCTTCCGCAATGGCTCCCACTGCCAGCAAAGGAAGCAGGATGCCCAGCAACCAGAAGATCAGGGTTTTCCAGTGAAGTTTCAAAGCCTGTGAAATCCAGTTGAGCATGAGTGCAGTGTGGCCTCCGTGTCCTTTCAACACTGTCAGAAAGACCTCTGGGTTAAACCTGCCTTAAGCATAACGGTCAATCATAAGGCAATTGTGGGACACGCAGACCTGCCAGGGTGAGCAGGTCTGCCACCTGATCCAGCAGCATGTGGATGGTGCAGTAAGGTCCCAGTGGATGGATCTCCTGCTCCGCCACCACCCCTGCTTTCAAAACAGCCTGAAACGTGTGTGGAGGGAACCGGGAGAGGAGCCTCTGGGAAGCATTCCGGGGGCTTTCCGAATACACCACTTCATCCAGCACATCCAGCCACTGGAAAACAACGCCCCGGTCATCGAAGAACTTCAGGCGGACATGGTCTTCTGGCTCTACCAGTTGACGCCAGTTTCTGGGATTGAAGGTCTCAAGCATGCGCTTCCCCAGTGTTCCTGTTCAGCCTGTGGCAACCCGGGCACGGCCAGGGGCAGCAAGGGAGAGGCTGTAGGCGACCTGACCACTGGTGTAACCACCGGGCAGACCCGCAAGGTGAATGGTCTGGTGGGTGAATCCATCCTGACAGCAGTACCAGCGGATCACACTGGCCGGACTCAGCAACCTGAACAGGACCTCCCGGTAAAAGGCATTCACCAGACGGTGAGGCTCGGTCCTGAGGGTGCGGTGGTTGCGGACATGAAACACCACCGTCACCTGATGCCGTTGAGGATCGGAGAACACCTGCACACCACAACTTTCAGGTGAACCCTCTCTGGGATGGTTGGTGAAACGGGGACTGGAATAAATGTTTTCCATTCTGACCTGCACCTCCTTCAGGGGACACCTGGGACAGCGTTTGAGATGGTGAGGTGAACTGAACAGGGGATGGGCAAAGGCGTGAAGACACGATCAGGCAGTGTGGGAAGTGTCCCTGAGAGGCCCGAAAAAGTTGTGCGTCACACAAGTACAGTAGGGTATTTTGAGCATAACCCATGCAAATGAAAAGCATCCCCTGAAACAGTGTGGAAGATTTTTCTCAACTGAAGATGGGCTTTGTTTTTTTAGACATCTTTTGTTGGAGTCAGAACAAACTGCATCCAGAAGTCAGACAACTTCTGGATGGGTCAAATCAGAGCCTGAACAACAAACCAATGGATCACATGTAAAAAGGACCGAACAAGTCGATCCTTTTTTGCCACTTTGGATGGAAATCACTTCACATGGACCTGCACCACATTCAGATTGCAGGTGGTGGAAATCACATCGCCAGACCACACACTTGCTGAGTCATTGGGACAGCCCTGAACTGGGGAGCCCAGCACCGCTCCAGTGATCACCGAAATCAGGCTGTGGTTCCTCAGGAGGCCATAAGCCCCTGTGGAATCCAGTGCGATCAGTTGATCTGCTCCAGCCACACGACTGGTTTTTCCAGACTTCAGATCCAGAACGGTGGGAGGGACATCATGGCTGCTGAAATACAACTTCTCATTCCCACCCCACAACAATTTGCTGAGCAGCATCTCGGTCAGAGGAACCGTCTGGACCACTTTTTTGAGGTCCAGGTCATACACCTGCAGGCTGTGTGTGGGTGTGGTGGAGTAATAAGCCAGTTGCTGCCCATTGGGGCTCCAGGCGAGCATGGTGTCTCCACCAGAACCCGGAATCTTCACTTTGAGAACATCAGTGTGGCTGTCCAGATCTCGCACCACCAGCAAAGAGTTTTCCGGATTGCCGGGTTCCCATGCCGCATAAGCCAGCAGGTTTCTGGAGGGATGCATTTCCCAGTCCAGCAGCATCTGGGGCAAATCATCAGGGGTGCCTCCTGGTGTGCGGTTCAACACACCGGTGATCCCCATGCTGATGTTGGTGTGCAGGATTTTGCTGCGATCCGCTGAGAAATCCATGATGTATCCGTCCTGAATCACAGGTGGAAGAAAGGTGGAGGTGTGCAGATATTCCTGCACTTTGCCCTGGGCATTCATCCAGGCAAAGGCTCCACCCTGAGCAATTTGCAGGTCTGCCCCTGATTTTTTCAGTCCAATGTAAGGCTGGGTGATCCATTCCTGGGTCTCCACATGTTGCAGGTCACTGGACAGTCGGTACAGCCCTTTGCCAAACACATAAACCTGACCGTTCAGCACTTCCAGGCCAGTGGCTCCTGGCCCCTCCACATAAACGGAACTGCCCAGCACCTGACCCGTGCTGGCATCGAGACGGTAGATGGATCCATTTCCCAGCTGATCCAGCACCACGTTGTCTGAAAAGAACTCCAGGTCCTGGTTGTAGGTGATTTCTGGAGCAGGCAAGTTCAGTTGTTTGATGGTGTTCTTTTCAACATCATAAAAGTTGACTTCCGTTCCAAGGTCATCTCTGGCCCAGACAATCCATCTTCCAGAAGGGCTGATCTCCAGATTGCCCACATTGGGTCGAACAGGCAAATAACTTGCAGGCATGGCAATGGGAGTGCCCACATTGCCGGTCTTCAGATCCAGGGTCTGGATTTCAAGAGCCTCTATGAACTGGGGGGTGCCCCCCACCTTGATGCGGTAGGCCTGTGAGCTGTTCTCACGCCCAACATAGTAGAATCCAGCATCCTCGAAGGTCACCTGACCCGCAAGGGTGGTCACCCGAATGCGGTATGGAGCAAGCTCTCCCAGGGCAGCATCACGCATGATGGTCCACAGTTTCTGATCTGCAGTGAAACCATGATCCACCACAGTTCCGGTCACCACATTGGAGAGGGCAAACCGACGGGTGAATTGCTCTGTGGTCACATCAAAGGTGTACACATCTCCGTTGTGGAGCATCAGCAACTGGCTTTCGTCTGCATTGAAGCTCAGTCCGGTGGCCCCCTTGCCTGCCACCGGGTACTGAATTTTTTTCAACAGGACATCGTTCTGGTCATACACATACAGGGCATCTTGACGGGCCACCATCAGGCGTCCTTTTTGCGCAGAAGCCTTCACGGTGGAAATCTTCTCGTCCACCCCCAGACCACGAAATTTTTCCTGGAACGAGAAATTCCGTGTGCAGTGGTACTTCACAGGAATGCGGGTGCCACCCTGATTCCGATCGTTGAGGTAATCCAGCACCAGCGTCACCTCTCCCTGGCTTTCTTCCGCACAGTTCACGGTCAGGCTCAGGTTGTGCCCGGCAGAAGATTTCAGGCGGCCCTGTCCTGGATCGGTCAGGGTCACCTGGGCATTCCCTTCAATTTTTGCGGTGTAGAGCAGGTCAGGCGCATCCGTGCTCGTCTGCCTGAGGGGAAGGACCGTGGTGCCTGACCCATTTGCCACTGAAGTGAGGTAAAGCTGGGAGGGCAGAATCTGACGGTTCACTTCCGGGTCATGACGGGTTTTGACCACCGCAAAGCCCACAGCAGCATCAAAATTGCTGTCTGCACTCGGAGGAACATGGTCAGAAGCTGTCTCATCCCAGCCGTTGGCAATCACCGCCACATAATGATTCTGGTTCAGGGAACCCAGAAGCTCTGAATCTTTGTGATCCAGGGTGGTTTCATCTGGAGTGGCCACAAAAGCCTTGATGACTGTGCCCTTTCCAATGAACGGCTGGTTGGCAGCAAGCAGATAGATGGTGTAGCTTTTTGCACCTTTCACTGGAGACCAGTTGATCTTGAGTTGATGCTCAGTGAGCGTCAGCACATTGATTTTTGGTGGAGTCAGATCCTGGACGGGTTGCAAATCAGCAGACACACGGGCCGTTTTGCCTTCATAAGTCAATTCTGCTGTGTATTTTCCTGTCCCAAGAAAATCCTGGTAGGACACCAGCCAGAAAATGCGTTTTTTGTCTGCGCTGGGAAGCAGGTTGAAGGCTGTTCCTTTTCCTGCGGGACCAGAAGGTTGAAATTTCAACTCCTTCTGGACGGGCTGTCCATTGATTTTCATTTGAATGAAATAATTCAGTGCATTGCTGTTCTGGGCCTGAGGCTGGGCATTCAGAACAAGCTGTTTGAGAAAGCTGGGGGTTTCAGACACCCGGCTTTTGCCCTGTGGGTCAAAGGTGGTGGTCTGTCCAAAAACCACATTGCCCACCTTGAACTGAACCTCCCACCCACTGGGGATCTGTGTTGTGTTGCTGGGAGGGGGTGTCTGATTGCAGGAAACCCACAAAGCTGAACTCAACAGCAAAACCATTCCATTGCGGATCAAAATCGTATGATGTTTCACAAATCACCATTATAAGGATCTGGTGCGATTTACAGATGAGTCACCGAATCACAAATGGACACCCTCTTTACTGTGTCTTACGGACAATTCAGGCATCTGAAGCCAGAGATGAAGTCCAGAGCATTCTGGAATCAGCTCACCCTGTTGTGGGTGACCACAACATCTCTGTTGACAGACCCTCTTTTTAATTTCTCTGCTGCTTTCGACCATCAGAAGGCAATCCCAGCAGCACCAGAACCACCAGAAAGCCCACCCCACAGGTGGTCAGAAAAATGTTCTGAATCGCTCCAGACAGCATCGCCCGCAAACCATCCAGCACCCTGTGAGCCAGTTCTGACCCTCCAAACTGCAGAAGGTCCTGCCGGATCTCCCCCATCATCACGGGATTGCTCAGGGCATTGGGATTGTGAATGGATGCCACCAGATCAGGGGGCAGGGTCTGCACCACCGCAGGCAGGTGCTCTGACACATGCAAAGCAAGGTACTGGTTCAGGAAAATCCCAAGAATGGTCACAAAAATGGTTCCTCCAAGTTGTCGGAAGAACTGGTTCAGGCTGGTCGCCATGCCGATCTGCTCTTTCGGAGCCGCATTCTGCACCGCCAGGGTCAAAAGAGACATCACAGGTCCCATCCCCATGCCAAGAAGCACCATGAAAAAGAGGGTGTACCACACAGGAGTGTCCTGCCCGAGGGTCGCAGTGAAGGCCAGAGCAACCGCGATCAGGCAGCCACCCACCACCACAAAGGGTTTATATTTTCCTGTTCTGGAAGCCAGAATTCCTGAAATGGCACTGGTGCTCACCTGACCCAGCATCAGCGGAGTGAGGAGGAGTCCTGAGAGGGTCGCGCCTGTGCTTTTCACGCCCTGAAGGTACAAAGGAAGGTAGTTGATGCAGGCATGCATGGCAGCAATGGTGAGAAATCCCGCCAGATTGGACAGGGTGATGGTGCGGTTCCTGAACAGTTTGAGGTCCATCACCGGACTGGGGAAACGCCTTTCCCAGACCAGAAACGAGCCCACAGACAGCACGGTGATGCTCAGGCAGGTCAGAACCTGAGCATGCAGCCATGATCCGCGCAAACCTGCAAATGTCAGGCCCAGCAGCAAACTGATGGTGGTGCTTCCCAGCAGCAAAATCCCCACGTAATCAATGACCGCTTTCTGGCGCACCTGGACCCCCTGCAGGTGCTTTTGAATGAACAGGAACGCCAGCAGGCCAAACGGCAGATTGATCAGGAACACACACCTCCAGCCAAAATGGTCGGTGATCAGGCCTCCAATCAGGGGACCCACAATGCTGGAAAACCCGAAAGCAGAGGTGGTGAAACCCTGGTACCTCCCCCTTTCCTGAGGGGTGAAGATGTCCGCGATGGTGGCAAAGGACATCGAGATCAGCAGCCCTCCTCCAATGCCCTGCACGCCGCGCAACACGATGAGGGTGAGGATGTCTGGAGAGAGAGACAGCAGGGTGCTTCCTGCCGAGAAAATGATGATTCCCAGCAACATCAGGGGCTTGCGGCCATAAATGTCACTGATCTTTCCACTGATGGCAATCACCAGGGTGCTGGTCAGAAAATATCCGGTGAACGCCCAGGAATACAGGTGAATGCCCCCGAGCTCAGAAACCACCCTTGGAAGAGCAGTCCCGACCACAGTGAGGTTCAGCGAGGCCAGGAAAAGCGCCATCAGCACTCCAGCAAAAGACCAGCGTTTCTGGGAGAGGCTCAGGGAGGCAGCACGGGACAGGGCAGGTTCAGGTGAAGAGGAAATTCGATCAGTCATGGGGCCTTTCAATGGGGGACCAGAGGCCTTTTGTTGCCAGCAAAGTCCCGCAGAGGCAAAAAAAGGGCGAAGAACAGAGTCTTCGCCACGGAGTGGATGGTTTTTAACTTGCGGCAACTTCGCCGGAGAGGTTCAGCTCGGGCTGGTGTAGATCCTTTTCCAGGCTTTCTGCGAGTTCCCAGAGGTGGGCGTCGCTGCGCTTTCTGGGGCGGGGCAGGTCCACGACCACTTCGCGGGCAATTTCACCGTCTCTGAGGACAATCACGCGGTCTGCGAGTTGCAGGGCCTCTTCGATGTCGTGGGTGACCAGGATCGCTGTGAATTTGTGGGTGTTCCACAGGTTTTCCAGCAATTTCTGCATCTCCCCCCTCGTCAGGGCGTCCAGGGCCCCGAAAGGTTCGTCCAGCAGCAGCAGGTGGGGCTTGTGGGTGAGGGCCCTTGCCAGCGAAACCCGCTGTCTCTGTCCTCCGGAAAGCTGGCTGGGCCAGTCGCCTGTTCTCTCTGCGAGTCCCACGCTTTCCAGGATGTGGTAGGCATAAGGGTGGGTGTTCTTTGGGAGACCGAGGGTCACGTTGTTGATCACGTTCAGCCAGGGGAGCAGGCGGTCTTCCTGAAACACCACGCGGGTTCTGGAGGGCTGACCGTTTTCGGTGCTCAGGGTCAGTTTGCCACTGGTGATCTCTTCGAGTCCGGCCACCACTCTCAGCAGGGTGGTCTTCCCTCCTCCACTTGCCCCGATCAGGGCGACGAGTTCACCGGGTTTCACGGTCAGGTTGATGTTCCTGAGGACTTCACGGGTGCCGAAACGCTTGCCGATGTGCTCCAAAGTCAGGGTCACTTGAGATTCGGATGCCATGGCAGGAGCCTCCTTTCGAGCAGGCGCACGGTGCTGTCGGCCCATTTGCCCAGTCCGGCGTAGATCAGGATCACCAGCACCACAATGTCGGTGCGCATGAATTCACGGGCGTCCATCGCAAGGTGTCCAATTCCAGCGTTCGCAGCGATGGACTCACTGACCACCAGGGAAAGCCAGGCAATCCCGAGGGAGTAGCGCAAGCCCACCAGAATGCCTGGGAGTGCACCAGGGAGAATCACGCGCCAGAAGGTCTGCTGTCCGGTCAGGCCGTACACTTTGGCCATCTCCAGCAGCCTGGGATCAATGCCACGGATGCCGTGGACGGTGTTCAGGTAGATCGGGAAGAAGGTGCCCAGGGCGATCAGGAAGATCTTGCCGGTTTCGCCAATCCCGAACCACAGGATCACCAGCGGAACCAGCGCAAGGTGGGGAATGTTGCGAACCATCTGCAGGGTGCTGTCCAGCAGCACCGACAGGAAGCGGTTCACACCGACCAGCAAGCCCAGGGTGAATCCGGTGGCGAAGCCCAGGGCGACCCCTGTCAGGGCACGCTGGATGCTGATGGCAAAGTGCTCCCAGAGTTTGCCGTTCTGAATGAGTTCAGCCAGAGCGCCAAAAACGGCAGTGGGTGCAGGAAGGATTTGCTTGCTCAGAAGGCCCGTCTGGGCACTGATCTGCCAGATGATCAGCAGTGCTGCAGGGAGCACCCAGCGCCACAGTTCAGTGGCATTGAAACGAAAGGAACGCTTTTTGCGGGTCGCTGTCTGGGGAATGCTGCGGGTAATGGTCATTTCTTCACCACCTGTAAGCCTGCTTTGGAAAAGGGCACTTTGCCGATGAAATCCGTGACGAATTTGGTTTTGACGGGAATCACACCCAGTTCAAAAAACGCATCAGATTCTTTTTGCAGGTACGCCAGCTGTTTTTCCGGGAAGGGCTGGATGCGGTAAGGCAGGGCACGCTTCACCACCACCTTCAGGATGTCCTTGGGAATGCCGAGCTCTTCGTTCCAGAGGTCCACCAGTTTGTCGGGGTTGTTGTTGGCCCAGTCGGCAGTGCGCTTGAGTTCAGCGAGCAGGTAGGAGAGGGCTTTCTTCTTGCCGGGATCTTTGAGCACCCGATCCACAGTGATCCAGTACCCCACCCCATCGGTCAGACCCTTGTTGTCCCGGATGACCTTGACGTTGTTTCCGGCCTGCGCAATGGCGTAGAAGGGGTCCCAGATCACCCAGGCCTGCACGGCACCACTTTCCAGCGCACCACGGGCCTCTGCCGGAGGCAGGTTGATGATTTCAATGTCATTGAGGTCCAGGCCCACCTCCTGCAACGCCAGTTGCGTGAAGTAGTGTGCACTTGATCCACGCTGCAGGGCCACTTTCTTGCCTTTCAACTCCTTGACGCTCTTGATGGGAGAATCTCTGGTGACCAGAATGGCACTGGTGCGGGGGTTGGGATTTTTGGTGATGCCCACGTACTTGAGTGGGGTCCCTGCTGCGAGGGCAAAGATGCTGGGGGTATCTCCGGTGGAACCGAAGTCCACAGCGTTGGCCCGCTGGGCTTCGAGCAGCTGGGGGCCTGCGGGGAACAGGTACCACTCGTACTTGATGCCGTATTTGGCGGCTTCATCCAGCCATCCGAGGGACTTGAGGGCGGTGAAAATGCCCCCCTTCTGGTAACCAATTCGGAACACAATGTCTTCGGCCTGGGCGAGGTTTCCGATGGACAGCAGTGCAATTGCAGTGAGGAATCTTTTCTTCATGTGAGGGGTTCCTTTCGTCATGGTGGTCTTGAAAAAGAGGCCTGCACTTGACGAGGGCGCAGGCCCAGAGGCGATGCCTGTGACAGATCACACCTCCCCACGCAAACCCCGGTTTTTTGCTGGGTTTCCGTGATTGGTCCGACGATTTCTGACGTGGAAGGAGAACGATGATTTGTGAGGGTCTGGGTGTTGTTCAAAACGAAACGGCGAGTCTGCGTTCGTTTTCTTTGACCTGCAGAACGCCGGTCTGGGTCTTGCCAATGGCAGGAAACAGCAGTTCTGCGGTGCGGTAGGCCTCTTCGAGGTGGGGGTAGCCAGAGAGGATGAAGGTGTCCACTCCGATCTGTTTGTATTCTTCAATCAGGGCTGCGATGTTTTCGGGGTTGCCCACGAAGGCGGTTCCTGCACCCGCACGGGTGAGGCCCACGCCCGCCCAGAGGTTCTTGTAGACTTTGAGGTTGTCTTTGTTGCCACCGTGCAGGGCAATCATTCTCTGCTGTCCGGTGGAACCGTTGGCAGAAAGCTGCGCCTGGGCTTTGCGGATGGTTTCATCGTCCAGCCTTTCAATCAGGCGGTCTGCTTCTTTCCAGGCTTCCTCTTCGGTTTCGCGGACGATGATGTGTGCCCGGACCCCGAAACGGACTTTTCTGCCCGCCAGTGCCGCCTGTTCGGCCACCCGCTCGATCTTCTCTCTGGCAATGTGCGGAGGCTCTCCCCAGGTCAGGTACACGTCGGTGTAATCTGCCGCCACCTGAATGGCGGGTTCACTGCTGCCCCCGAAGTACACCGGAGGGAGGGGTTGTTGCACTGGGCCAAA